>JAGVSZ010000244.1 GCA_019137045.1 Betaproteobacteria bacterium | reverse complement strand
GGCGGCAAGTGCGCGCCGCGACGTGCCGATCCGTCAATAGAAGTTGTATTGCGGAAAGCCCGCCGCGTCCAGGCGGGCCTTCTCCTGCTCGTTCCACTGCACCCACTCGAGACCCTGCTTGTAGCGCGGGTCCGCGGCGCAGCCGGCCAGGCCTGCGGCAAGCAGGACGAGCAGCGCCAATCGCTTCATCGGGATCCCCTTCGTCGAATCGCGCGAGGTCGCTGCGCGCGCGCACCAGCCTCAGTCGTGGTTGTACTGCGGGAAGCCGGCGGCCTGGAGGCGCTGCCGCTCGGCTTCCTGCCACTGCACCCACTCGACTCCCTGGCGGTAGCGCGGATCCGAGGCACAGCCGCCGAGGACGCCGAGTGCGACGATCCCGAGGACGATCCCGAGGGCCGGGGAGCAAAGCGGGCGGCGCTTCATCTTGGAGCTCCTGATCGGAATGGTTCGCGGCACAGTCCCCCACCCGTAAACGAAGGAGCCGCGCCCCCTATTCCCTACGCAATCGATCGGTCGCCGGATGCGATCCCCGTCACGCGGGAATCACCGCTCGCTCCCGCCGGTGTACTGGGGAAACCCTTCCGCCTCGAGGCGCGCCTTCTGCTGCTCGTTCCACTGCACCCATTCGAGCCCCTGCTCGTAGCGGGGATCGCCCGCGCACCCTGCGGCGAGCGCGAGCGCCAGAACGAGGCTCGTGGTCAGCGCCGGGCGCGCGCGCATCACTTCGCCCCGAGCGCCGCGCGGATCTGCTCGAGCGCGGTCGGGTCCTCGATCGTGGTCAGGTCGCCCGGGTCGCGCCCCTCGGCGAGCGCCTGGATCGACCGCCGCAGCAGCTTGCCCGAGCGCGTCTTCGGCAGCGCCGACACGAAGTGCACCCGCGACGGGCGCGCGATCGCGCCGAGCAGGCGGTCGACGGTCTGCATGACCTCCTTCTCCTGCGCCGCGCGGCCCTCCGCAGTGGCGACCTTCGCCGCGTCCTTCGCCACCGCGAACGCGAGCGGCATCTGGCCCTTCAGCTGATCGGCCACCCCGACCACGGCCACCTCGGCGACGTTGGGGTGCGCCGACACCGCCTCCTCGATCTCGCGCGTGCCGAGCCGGTGCCCGGCCACGTTGATCACGTCGTCGGTGCGGCCGAGGATGAAGAAATAGCCGTCCGCGTCGCGGATGCCCCAGTCGAACGTCGAGTACACCTGCCTCGTCCTGAAGGTGTCGAAGTAGGTCTTGACGAAGCGCTCGTCGTCGCCCCAGATGGTGGACATCACCCCCGGCGGCAGGGGCGGCACGATCGCGACCACGCCCTTCTCGCCGGTCCCGCACTCCGACGCGTCGGCCTCGCGCAGCAGGCGCAGGTCGTAGCCGTAGGCGACGAACGACGGGCTGCCGAACTTGATCGGCGTGCGCTCGACCCCCGGCGCGGCGGTGAGGATCGGCCAGCCGGTCTCGGTCTGCCAGTAGTGGTCGATGACCGGCTTCTTCAGTGCCTCGGAGATCCAGACGTGGGTCGATTCGTCGAGCGGCTCGCCCGCGAGGAAGAGGTGGCGCAGGCTGGAGAGATCGTACCGGGTGAGGAAGGCGGGGTCCTGCTTCTTCAGCACGCGGATCGCGGTGGGCGCCGAGAACATCACGTTCACCCGCTGGTCCTGCACGATCTTCCACCAGATGCCGGCGTCGGGCCGGATCGGCGTGCCCTCGTACATGACGCTCGTCATGCCGGCGATCAGCGGGCCGTAGATGATGTAGGAATGGCCGACCACCCAGCCGATGTCGCTGGTGGTGAACATCGTCTCCCCGGCGTTGCCGCAGTAGATGTGCTTCATCGACGCGGCGAGCGCCACCGCGTAGCCGCCGGTGTCGCGCTGCACGCCCTTCGGCTTGCCGGTCGTGCCCGAGGTGTACAGGATGTAGGAGGGCGCGCTCGACTCGAGCCAGGTCACCGGGACCTGCGCGTCCAGGTGCTGCGCGCGCAGCGCCGCCCAGTCCACGTCGCGCCCGGGCACGCGCTGCGCCCCCGGGTCCACCCCGCGGTCCACGAGCAGCACCCGGTCGGGCTTGGACTGCGCGCGGGCGATCGCCTCGTCGAGGAGCGGCTTGTAGGGCACCGCCTTCCCCGCGCGCATCCCGCCGTCGGCCGAGACGATGAGCTTCGGGCGGGCGTCGTCGATGCGCGAGGCGAGGCTGTGCGCGGCGAACCCGCCGAACACCACCGAGTGGATCGCGCCGATGCGGGCGCAGGCGAGCATCGCGAAGGCCGCCTCGGGCACCATCGGCATGTAGATCAGCACCCGGTCGCCGAGCCCCACGCCGAGCGCGCGCATCATCGCCGCCGCGCGGTTCACCTCCGCGTGCAGCTCGCGGTAGCTGTAGGTGGCGCGCCGGTCGACCTCGGTCGAGATCCACACCAGCGCCGGCTGGTCGGCGCGCGCGGCGAGGTGCCGGTCGACCGCGTTGTGGCAGAGGTTGGTCTCCCCGCCGACGAACCACTGCGCGAACGGCGGGCGCGAGTAGTCGAGCACCCGCGCGCACGGCCGGTGCCAGTCGACCAGCTGCGCCTGCTCGGTCCAGAACGAGTCGCGCTCGGCGAGCGAGCGCGCGTGGAATGCGTGGTATCTCTCACCTGCCATGACGCCTCCTCATCGGCGGTCGGTCGCTCCTGGCGTCCCGGAATTGTCCGCTGCGGCGGTCTAGGCCGCCATGTCCACGACGATCCTACCCCGCACGCGCGCCTGGATGAAGTCGTCGAACACCCGCGGCAGGTCGTCGAACGGGATGGTGCGGGTGAGCTGCGCGAGGTGCCGGGGCCGCATATCGGTCGCCAGGCGCTGCCAGACGGCCTGGCGCTGCGCCATCAGGCAGTTGACCGAATCGACGCCGAGCAGGCTCACGCCGCGCAGGATGAAGGGCGCGACGGTCGTGTTCAGGTTCATGCTCGCGGCGAGGCCGACCGCCGCGAGCGGGGCGCCGATCGCCATCGTGCTCGCGAGCCACGCGAGCATCTCGCCGCCGAGGTTGTCCACGGCGCCCGCCCAGGTCGCCTTGTCGAGCGGCTTGATCTGCGTGAGGTCGATGCTCGAGCGGAGCTTCACCTCCTTGGCGCCGAGGCCGGTGAGGTAGTCGGACTCCGCCGCCTTGCCGGTGATCGCGACCACGTGGTGGCCGAGCCCGGCCAGGATGTCCACCGCGATCGAGCCCACGCCGCCGGTGGCGCCGGTCACGGCCACCGGCCCGCCGCCGGGCCGCAGACCCTCGTGCTCCATGCGCACGACCGCCAGCCCCGCGGTGAACCCGGCCGTGCCGAGCGCCATCGCGTCGAAGAGGCTCATCGCCTTCGGCATCGGCACGACCCAGTCGGCCTTGATGCGCGCGTACTCGCCGTAGCCGCCGTCGTGCGCGACGCCGATGTCGTAGCTCGTGGCGAGCACGGCGTCGCCCTTCGCGAAGCGCGCGTCGCTCGACTCGACCACGGTGCCGGCGAGGTCGATGCCCCCCACGCACGGGAAGCGGCGGATGATGCGGCCCGCCCCGGTCGCAGCGAGCGCGTCCTTGTAGTTCACGCCCGAGTACGCGACGCGGATCGTCACCTCGCCCGGGTCGAGCTCGTCGATCGTGCTCTGCTCGAACCCCGCGACCACCTTCCGGTCGGCCTCGCGCAGCCGGTAGACCCTGAACTTGTCCATGCGGAAATCCTCCTTATCGCGTCACTGCCTGACGCCCTGCTCACGTCGGCGCCGCGACGGGCGCGGCCGCGACGTCGACCACCGGCGCCGGGCCCGCGCCCGGGCCCTGCCGCGCGGCCATCAGGTACTCGCGCGTCTGCATTTCCGCCAGCCGGCTCACGGTGCGCTGGAACTCGTTGGCGAGCCTGCCCTCCGGGTAGAGCCCGTCGGGCGGGGCCGCGGCGGAGACGATCAGCTTCACCTTCGCATCGTAGAAGACGTCCACGAGGAGGGTGAACCGCCGCGCCTCGTCCGCCTGCCGCGCGCTCATGCGCGGGACGTCGGAGAGGAGCACGGTGTGGAAGCGCCGCGCGAGGTCGAGGTAGTCGAGCTGCGAGCGCGGCCCCCCGCACAGGATCGCGAAGTCGAACCACACCACCCCGCCCGCGCGCCGGCGGTAGGGAATCACGCGCCCTTCGACGTCGAGCTCGTGGAACTCCTCCTCCACGTCGGCCACTTCGCGAAACGTGCGCTCCAGCGCGCCGTCGGCCGCGGGGCCGAGCGGCGTGTGGTAGACGGCGATGCGCGCGAGCGCGCGGCGGCGGTAGTCGACCGGCCCGTCGAGCGGCACGACGTCGAGCCGCGCCTTGATGAGCTCGATCGTCGGCAGGAAGCGCTCGCGCTGCAGCCCGTCCGCGTACAGCGCGTCGGGGTGGTAGTTGGACGTCATGCAGTACACCACGCCGCGGTCCATCGTGCGCTGGAGCAGCCGGCCGAGGATCATGGCGTCGGCGATGTCGTTCACGTGGAACTCGTCGAAGCACACCAGCCGGTAGCGCTTCGCCACCCGCCACGCGACCGCGTCGAGCGGGTCCTCGCGCCCCTTCAGCCGCGCGAGCTCGCGGTGGATGTCGCGCATGAAGTGGTGGAAGTGCACGCGGCGCTTGCGCACCAGCGGCACCGTCAGGTAGAAGCTGTCCATCAGGAAGCTCTTGCCGCGGCCGACCGGCCCCCAGAGATAGGCCCCGCGCGGCAGCGGCGGGCGCACCACCATCCGGCGCAGCGCGCTCGACCGGCGCGACTTGTAGTCCGCCCACAGCTCGTAGGTCCGCTGGAGGCGCTGCACGGCGGCGTACTGCGCATCGTCGGCGACGAACCCGCGCCGGGCGAGCGCCTCCTGGTAGTACTCGAGCACCGTCAGCGGCAGCCGCTGGGCGGGCGCGGTGTACTCGGTCGAGTCGAAGACGCTGTCCCCGATCGGGGGCAGGGGCTCCCCCGGCTCATCGTGCGCGCTGTCCCTCATCTGGAGCGGGTGCAAACGGACCGGCGCAAGCGTAGCACCGCGCCCGCCGCCGCGAGCTACATGTTGAGCGCGCGCTTGTCGACCGCCAGCGCCGCCTCGCGCATCGCCTCCGACAGCGACGGGTGCGCGTGGACGATGCGCGCGATGTCCTCGGAGGCGGCGCGGAACTCCATCGCCACCACCGCCTCGGCGATCAGCTCGGAGGCGTGGGTGTTGATGACGTGCACGCCCAGGATCTCGTCGGTGCGCTGGTGGGCGAGCATCTTCACGAACCCGCTCGTGTCGCCGTGCCCGAGCGCGCGCCCGTTGATGCTGAACGGGAACTGCCCGGCGCGGTAGGGCGTCCCGGCGCTGCGCAGCTCCTGCTCGGTCTTGCCCACCCATGCGATCTCGGGCGCGGTGTAGATGACCCAGGGAATCGTCTCGAGGTCGACGTGCGCCTTCTGGCCGGCG
>JAGVSZ010000148.1 GCA_019137045.1 Betaproteobacteria bacterium | reverse complement strand
CGGCTGCGATCGCATCGTGCCGGTGGACGTCTACGTCCCGGGCTGCCCGCCGACCGCCGAGGCGCTGCTGTACGGCATCGTCCAGCTGCAGAGCAAGATCCGGCGCACCAGCACGATCGCCAGGTGACGCGCCGCCCCGGATGAGCACCAAGATCGAACGGCTCGACGCGGCGCTCGCCGCCGCGCTCGGCGCGCGCCTCGCGCGCTGCACGCGCGCGCTCGGCGAGATGACGGTGGTGGTGAAGGCGGACGACTACCTCTCCGCGGCGCAGACCCTGCGCGACGACCCGGCGCTGAAGTTCGAGCAGCTCGTCGACCTGTGCGGGGTGGACTACGCGGGCTACGGCGACGGCGCCTGGCAGGGGCCGCGCTTCGCGGTGGTGGCGCACCTCCTGTCGCTGACCCACAACTGGCGCGTGCGCCTGCGCACCTTCGCGCCCGACGACGGCTTCCCGGTGATCGCGTCGCTCACCGGCCTCTGGCCGTCGGCGAACTGGTACGAGCGCGAGGCGTTCGACCTCTTCGGGATCGTGTTCACCGGCCACGCCGACCTGCGGCGCATCCTCACCGACTACGGCTTCGTGGGACATCCTTTCCGCAAGGACTTCCCGATCTCGGGCCACGTCGAGATGCGCTACGACCCGGAGCAGCGGCGGGTGGTCTACCAGCCGGTGACGATCGAGCCGCGCGAGATCACGCCGCGCGTCATCCGCGAAGACCAGTACGGGGACCTCGGGACGGAGCACTAGCGGCACGCTCTCCCAGCCCATGGCCGAGATCAGGAACTACACCCTCAACTTCGGGCCGCAGCACCCCGCGGCCCACGGCGTGCTGCGCCTCGTCCTCGAGCTCGACGGCGAGGTGATCATGCGCGCCGACCCGCACATCGGGCTGCTGCATCGCGCCACCGAGAAGCTGGCCGAGACGCGCACGTACATCCAGGCGCTGCCGTACATGGACCGCCTCGACTACGTGTCGATGATGGCGAACGAGCACGCGTACTGCCTCGCGGTGGAGCGCCTGCTCGGCGTCGAGGTTCCCGAGCGCGCGCAGTACATCCGGGTGATGTTCGACGAGATCACCCGCATCCTGAACCACCTGCTGTGGCTCGGGGCGCACGCTCTCGACGTGGGCGCGATGACCGTGTTCCTGTACTGCTTCCGCGAGCGCGAGGACCTGATGGACTGCTACGAAGCGGTCTCGGGGGCGCGCCTGCACGCGGCGTACTACCGCCCCGGCGGGGTGTACCGCGACCTGCCGGAGACGATGCCGCAGTACCGGCCCAACTCGTTCCGCGGCGGGAAGGAGACCGCGCAGCTGAACGCGAACCGGCAGGGCAGCCTGCTCGATTTCATCGAGGATTTCACCCGGCGCTTCCCCGCGTACGTCGACGACTACGAGACGCTGCTCACCGACAACCGCATCTGGAAGCAGCGCACGGTCGGCATCGGCGTGCTCAGCCCGGAGCGCGCGGCCGCGCTCGGCTGCACCGGGCCGATCCTGCGCGGGTCCGGGGTGGCCTGGGACCTGCGCAAGAAGCAGCCCTACGCGGCGTACGACCGCATGGCGTTCGACGTTCCGGTGGGCGTGAACGGCGACTGCTACGACCGCTACCTGGTGCGGGTCGAGGAGATGCGCCAGTCGAACCGCATCGTCGCGCAGTGCGTGCAGTGGCTGCGCGCGAACCCCGGGCCGGTGATCACCGACAACCACAAGGTCGCGCCGCCCTCGCGCGTGGACATGAAGTCGAACATGGAAGAGCTGATCCACCACTTCAAGCTCTTCACCGAGGGGATCCACGTGCCGCCGGGGGAGGCCTACGCGACGGTGGAGCATCCGAAGGGCGAGTTCGGCATCTACCTCGTCTCGGACGGCGCCAACAAGCCCTACCGGCTCAAGATCCGCGCGCCGGGCTTTGCGCACCTCGCCGCGATGGACGAGCTCGCGCGCGGGCACATGATCGCCGACGCGGTCGCGATCATCGGCACCCTGGACATCGTCTTCGGCGAGGTCGACCGCTGATGCTCTCCGCCGAGGCCCTGCAGCGCATCGACCGCGAGCTGGCGAAGTACCCCGCCGAGCGCCGCGAGTCCGGGGTGATGGCCGCGCTCGCGATCGCGCAGGACGAGAAGGGTCACCTCACGCCCGAGCTGATGGCGTTCGTCGCCGAGTACCTCGGCATGCCGGCGGTGGCGGTCGAGGAGGTGGCGAGCTTCTACACGATGTACGACCTCGCCCCGGTCGGCCGCTACAAGCTGTGCGTCTGCACCAACCTGCCGTGCGCGCTGCGCGGCGCCACCGAGGCGGTGGCGCACCTGCAGCGCCGGCTCGGCATCGGGCTGAACGAGACGACGCCCGACGGCAGGTTCACGCTGAAGGAGGGCGAGTGTTTCGGCGCCTGCGGCGACGCGCCGGTGATGCTGGTGAACAACAAGAAGATGGTGAGCTTCATGACCCCGGAAGCGCTCGACCGCTACCTCGCGGAGCTCGCGAAATGAACAGCGCGCGCCCGCCGTTCGACCCGGCCGTGTACGGTCCCGATGCCCTGATCATGAAGGGCGTGAACGGTCTGAACTGGCGGCTCAAGGACTACGAGGCGCGCGGGGGCTACCAGGCGTTGCGCAAGATACTCGCCGAGAGGATCCCGCCCGACGCGGTGGTGGCGGAGGTCAAGAAGTCCGCGCTGCGCGGACGCGGCGGCGCGGGCTTCCCGACCGGGCTGAAGTGGAGCTTCATGCCGAAGGGCTTCGCCGGGCAGAAGTACATGGTGTGCAACTCCGACGAGGGCGAGCCCGGGACGTTCAAGGACCGCGACATCCTGCGCTACAACCCGCACGCCGTGATCGAGGGCATGGCGATCGGCGGCTATGCGTGCGGCGCGACCGTCGGCTACAACTACATCCACGGCGAGATCTGGGAGACCTACCGGCGCTTCGAGGAGGCGATCGAGGAGGCGCGCGCGGCGGGCTACCTCGGGACGAACATCCTCGGCTCGGGGGTCGATTTCCAGCTGCACGCGCACCACGGCTACGGCGCCTACATCTGCGGCGAGGAGACCGCGCTGCTCGAGTCGCTCGAGGGCAAGAAGGGCCAGCCGCGCTTCAAGCCGCCGTTCCCGGCCAGCTACGGCCTGTACGGCAAGCCGACCACGATCAACAACACCGAGACCTTCGCCGCGGTGCCGTGGATCGTCCTCAACGGCGGCGAGCGCTATCTCGAGCTCGGGCGCCCGAACAACGGCGGCACCAAGCTCTTCTCGGTCTCGGGCGACGTCGAGCGCCCGGGAAACTTCGAGGTGCGCCTCGGGACGCCCTTCGCGCAGCTGCTCGAGATGGCGGGCGGGGTGCGCGGCGGCCGCAGGCTGAAGGCGTGCATTCCCGGCGGCTCGTCGATGCCGGTGCTGCCGGGCGAGGTGATGCTGCGCACCGACATGGACTACGACTCGATCGCGAAGGCGGGGTCGATGCTCGGTTCGGGCGCGGTGATCGTCATGGACGACACGCGCTGCATGGTGCGCTGCCTCGAGCGGCTGTCGTACTTCTACTTCGAGGAGTCGTGCGGCCAGTGCACGCCGTGCCGCGAGGGCACCGGGTGGCTCTACCGCATGGTGCACCGGATCGAGACCGGGCGCGGCCGGCCGGAGGACCTCGACCAGCTCACGCGGGTGGCCGACAACATCATCGGGCGCACGATCTGCGCGCTCGGCGATGCGGCCGCGCTCCCGGTGAAGAGCTTCATCCAGCACTTCCGCGCCGAGTTCGAGCACCACATCGAGCACAAGCGCTGCCTGGTGGACGCACCCGCGCGCGAGCGGGCGGTGGCATGAGCGCGACCGCGAAGCTGGAGATCGACGGCAGGCCGGTCGAGGTGCCGGCCGGCGCCATGGTGATGGAGGCCGCCACCAAGCTCGGCATCTACGTCCCCCACTTCTGCTACCACAAGAAGCTCTCGATCGCGGCCAACTGCCGCATGTGCCTGGTGCAGGTGGAGAAGGCGCCGAAGCCGCTGCCCGCGTGCGCGACGCCGGTCGCCGACGGCATGAAGGTCTGGACGCGCTCGGCGCTGGCCAAGCAGGCGCAGCGCGGGGTGATGGAGTTCCTGCTGATCAACCATCCGCTCGACTGCCCGATCTGCGACCAGGGCGGCGAGTGCCAGCTGCAGGACCTCGCGGTCGGCTACGGCGAGTCCGGGTCGCGCTACGGCGAGCCGAAGCGCGTGGTGAGCGCGAAGCCGATGGGCGCGCTCATCTCCGCCGAGGAGATGACGCGCTGCATCCACTGCACGCGCTGCATCCGGTTCGGGCAGGAGATCGCCGGGGTGATGGAGCTCGGCATGATCAACCGCGGCGAGCACGCCGAGATCGTCTCGTTCGTCGGCGCCGCGGTGGCCTCCGAGCTCTCGGGGAACATGATCGACATCTGCCCGGTGGGGGCGCTGACCTCCAAGCCGTTCCGCTACACGGCGCGCACCTGGGAGCTCGGCCGGCGCAGGTCGGTGAGCCCGCACGACGGGCTGGGCGCGAACCTGGTGGTGCAGGTGTACAAGAACCGGGTGATGCGCGTGGTGCCGTTCGAGAACGAGGCGGTGAACGAGTGCTGGATCTCGGACCGCGATCGCTTCTCGTACGAGGGCCTCAACGCCGCCGACCGCCTGGTGCGCCCGATGATCCGCTCCGGCGGGCGCGGCGCCTCCGGCACCTGGCTCGAGGTGGACTGGGAGGAGGCGCTCGCGGTCGTCGCCGAGGGACTGAAGAAGGCGCGCGGACCGGGGCTCGGCGCGCTCGTCTCGCCGCACGCGACGCTCGAGGAGATGTTCCTCGCGCAGAAGCTCGTGCGCGGGCTCGGCAGCGAGAACGTCGACTTCCGCCTGCGCCAGACCGACTTCGCCGCCGACGGCCGCCGCAAGGGCGCGCCGTGGCTCGGCATGGCGGTGGCCGAGATCGCGACGCTCGACCGCGTCCTGCTGGTCGGGTCGTTCCTGCGCAAGGACCACCCGCTGCTCGCCAACCGGTTCCGGCAGGCGGCGAAGCGCGGCCAGCAGGTCAACGTGCTGCACGTGGCCGACGACGATCTCGCGCTCGCGGTGGCCAACCGCGCGGTGGTGCGGCCGAGCGAGCTGCCGGCGGCGCTCGGCGCGGTGGTGCGGGCGCTCGCGGAAGAGAAGGGCGCGGCGGTGCCGCCCGCGCTCGCGCGGCTGGCGGTGAGCGACGCCGCGCGCGCGATCGCGCGCAGCCTCGCATCCGGCGGGAACGTCGGCATCTTCCTCGGCAACGGCGCCGAGCAGCACCCGCGCGCGAGCCAGCTCCACGCGCTCGCGCAGGAAGCCGCGCGACTGAGCGGCGGCCGCTTCGGCTTCCTCGGCGCCGCCGCGAACAGCGTCGGCGGCTACCTGGCCGGGTGCGTGCCGGGCGCGGGCGGAC
>JAGVSZ010000225.1 GCA_019137045.1 Betaproteobacteria bacterium | reverse complement strand
CACATCGCTTGCATCCGCCCGAGCCCTCCAGCATTCCGTACTTCTGGAACGGATACGCCGCCAGGGCTCGCCCGATCCGCTCCTCGACGACAAGCTGGAGACCTTGAACTTCGGCACGCTAGTGAGCGCCTTCGATGCCGCGCGCACGGCCGATCCGATGATCAGCCGCTGGGCGATGATGAATGCGTTGCTCTCACGGGCGCGTGAATTTTGCGTGAGTGGGTCGTGCATGGTGCTGCATGGCGCTGCAAAAGACGCAACGGGCGTCCTCGGAAGTTGTTGATTCACAATCCACTGCATCGCGCCAGGCGAACTTTTAATCCGTTGGTCGCAGGTTCGACCCCTGCACGCCCTACCAAGCCATTCAGGGACTTGGCGCACCGCTCGGTCCCGCGCTGAACTCGCGGCGTTCCATTCTTCGTGCGGTCGAGGCACGCGGTCCTGCGTTCCAGGTCCACGCGGCCCCATTCGAGCCCGGTGATCTCACGCCCCCTGCAGCCGGTCGAGAGCGCGAAGCGCCAGATTGCCCTCGGAAACCCTCCGTTCCGAACGCCCCCGGCATTTGGTCACGCTACGCTTGTAGCGTATACGCGAATCGCGTATAGTACGCTGATAGTGTTCGTCGAGCTGACGCCCTTCGGGGCCTTCCGGGACGAATACTGGACCGACGACGACCTGCGCGCGTTGCAGAGCTTTCTGCTCGTATCGCCTGACGCGGGAGATCTGATCCGCGGCGGAGCGGGCCTGCGAAAGTTGCGCAGGTCTGCGCAAGGACGCGGAAAGCGGGGTGGGGCGAGAGTCATCTACTTACTGGCACGTTCCCAGGCACCACATTTACTTGATCTACGGGTATGTGAAGAGCAGGCGCGAGGACCTGACACCGCAGCAAATCAAGGTGCTCGGCGAACTGATGAAGGATCTGAAAGATGGATAAGCGGCATTTCGATCAGTTGGTGAAGGGAGTGCGCGAGATGAAGCGCCACATGGCCGGCAAGCCGGTCCACGGCGCGCGTGTCACAGAGCTCGCCGAGCCCGACGTGCGCGCCATTCGCGAGGCCGCGAAGATCAGCCAATCGCAGTTCGCCAAGCTGATCGGCGTCAACCTGCGCACGCTGCAGAACTGGGAGCAACATCGGACGCGGCCAACTGGTCCGGCGCGCGCGCTGCTCAAGATCGTGGCGTCTAACCCAAGGTCGGCAATCGAGGCGCTGCATGCGTAGGGCTAGGCGCGTCATGATTCGGGACGATCGTGAACTTGCCGTAATGCGCGAGCGTGTCGCGACGCTGGAAGGGCTTCTCGAGACACTTCGCAAATCGGCGAGGTTGGAGGAATGGTTAGCGCTGAGCTCCGGATATCGCCTCGAGATCGAACGCATGCAAGGCGAGATTCTCGATGATCTCGTCCAGGGCGCGCCCGAGCCGCGTGCGGATGTGCCAGCCCAAAGCGTGCTCGCCCGCGAGTGTCGAGGACCGTAGGGAAAACGTAGGGTTCTTGGCGGGTTTTGGCGATCGTTGGCAAGTGAGGGCGGGCCGAAATCGACTACTTGCGGTTAAGAACCCGAGCTCTTGATCCGTTGGTCGCAGATTCGACCCCTGCACGCCCTACCACTCCCGCCCGCCCGACCCGGCGCGTCGGTCGCGCGCGGGTTCAGCGCGGGATCGACTCCTGCGCACGCTGTTCGTACAACGGCAGCACTTCCGGCAGCCGGCGCTCGATCTCCCTGATGCGGTTCCCGCCCGTCGGGTGGGTCGAGAGCCACTGCGGCGGTGAACCCTTGGACGCGGCGCCCATCTTCTTCCACAGCGTGACCCCGGCGCGCGGGTCGAAGCCCGCGCGCGCCGCCAGCTCCAGCCCGATCGCGTCGGCCTCGGTCTCGTCGTCGCGCGAGAACTTCAGCGTGAGCAGCGCGCCGCCCAGGTTGAAGGCGTCGGCGTAGCGCGGATCGCCGGCGATCAGCGCCGCGATCACCACGCCCAGCCGCGTCAGCTCGCTCTTGGCCACGCGCTCGCGCGCGTGCTCGCGCAGCGCGTGCGCCACTTCGTGGCCCATGACGGCCGCGATCTCGTCGTCGGTGAGGCGCAGCCGCTCGATGATGCCGGTGAAGAACGCGATCTTGCCGCCGGGCATGCAGAACGCGTTGACCTGGTTCGACCCGATGAGGTTGACCTCCCAGCGCCACTGCGCGGCTGCGGGGTTGAAGCGCGCGGCGTTCGCGGTGACCCGCTTGCCGATGGCGCGCAGGCGCACGAGCTGCGGATGGTCGTCGCGCGCGAGCGCCCCCTTGGCGGCGGCCTGCCGCAGCAGTGCGGTGTACTGCTGCGCGGCGGCCTGCTCGAGCCGCTCGGCCGGCACGAGGTGCCGCAGCGCGGAGGGTTTGCCGACGTCCACGCCGCCGGGCGGCCCCGCGGGCTGCGCGGGCGCGCCCGACGCGAGGAGGGCGAAGCCGAGCGCGAACAGGAACTGGCGCAGGCGGTGCATGGCGCGGTAGATGAGGCCGGCGGGAACGGGCCACAAGCGGCCCGCCGACCTCGCGCTGTGCCCGCCGCTCACCGGCGTTCTCGACGTCGCGACCCGTCGCACTCCGTGGCGCGATACGCTCACGGTCCGCATGCTCAAGGGCCGCTCCCACCTGCGCGGTTTCACGGTGCGGCGCTTTGGCGCGCGCCTGGAGCGCGCCTGCGCCGACCGGCTCGGCGGCGACGCGGGGGGCGCGCTGCGACGCCAGATCGCCTGAGGTGCCACGCGGTTCAGGACGATATGGCCTCAGCGGCGGCGATCAATCGACAGCATCGAGCACCGTGGCTGCGACGAGCGCGTCCGCTGCACCTCGACCACGGCCTCGCGCCGAGCTCATGCTGCAACTGCAAACTCCGTCACGTCAGGGAGTTGCGGCGCGGCCTGGGGGCGTGCACGACGCCACGCTCGCCGGCGTGACGTCCTTCGCGTCGGCGGCGGCAATTCGGTATCGTTCTTGCTGTCTGACGGAGGTCCGCGGGAGGGGCGGCATGGCGCTTAGCCCAGGTCCGTCAAGACTGCCGCCCCCCGCGCGACACCAAGGCAGTGCCGGCCGCCGCGCGCGTCCGGCGAATGGATCGGAGCCAACGTTGCCCCCATCTTCGCTCGTCTCTTCGCTCGGATTCCGGCGCGCCAAGTTCGGCGGGGACCCCGGCGCGCCCGTCATGAGCGACGACGACTACATCGCCTGGGGCAAGCAGTCGAACAACACCGAGCTGTCGGGCGCCGACGGCGATCCGCTCTTCCGGCTCCTCGACGAGGACGAGGGCTTCGATGCGCTGTTCGAAGTCCCGTTCGGGCTCAAGCACGCGAAGGACCTGCGCGTGGTGATGCGCCACTCGGTCGCCGTGGCCGGCGACCGGCGCGAGGAGCTCACCCACAATCCGCTGTTCTGCCCGGCGTTCGCCGCCTTCGCGCTCGGCTTCGCGGTCGGGCTGGCGCAGGCGCACCGGCTCCGGCACCTGGGGGTGCGCGCGAGCCTCGGACGGATGTCGCGCAGGCAGGCCGACGCCTGCGAGGCGTGGGGCGTGGAGATCGCCACCTACTTCCTCGCCACCGTGGACGAGGACGGGATCTTCGGCAAGGCCTCGGATTTCGACCTGTACGGCATCCCGCACCGCTGGCGCCTGGTCGCCGACGACCGCCGGCTGGAGACGTTCGGCCTGCTCAAGGAGTGCGTCGAGCGCGGCAATCGCGCCGCGCACGCCTGGTTCGAGGACGAGACCGCCGACGTGCCGCCGCACTTCCTCGACGCGCTCGCCAACTTCGTCGACGCCTACCCCAACCAGAACTTCGAGTAGGCCGCTACCGGCGCCGGGTCGCGCCCGCCGGGTTCCAGTGCGCCTCCGCAGCCACGTTGGCCGTACAATCCCGCGGCGCATCCGCCACCGCGCCGCAGCGCAACAACGTGCCTTCCGGACCCTTCCTCAACCCACGGCGCCGCGCGGGGTGTGAATGACCCGTCCGCCGGGCTGGCTCGCCGAAGCGCTCGCCGTCGACTACACGCGGCTCCTGCCGCTGCGCGCGGCGGAGCGGCGCTTCGGCTGGGTGGCGCCGGATTTCGCCGGCGTGCTCGCGCGCTTCCCGGACGTCTTCGCCTGCGAGCCCGAGCGCATCGCGCTCGCGGAAGCGCTCGGCACCGCCCAGGCGCGCACCGACGCGGTCGCGCGGGTCCTCGAGGTGCTGCGCGCCGAGGGCCTCGTCACCGGCTGGCGCGACGAGCAGTACGAGGTCTACGCCGAGGCGAGCGGCGAGCCGCTGTTCCGCATCGAGCGGGCCGCGGTGAAGCGCTTCGGCATCCGCGGGCGCGCGGCGCACCTCAACGGCATCGTGCAGACGGGCAGGAGCCTCGCGATGTGGATCGCGCGGCGCGCGCAGGACAAGGCCACCGACCCGGGCCGGCTCGACAACCTCGTCGGCGGCGGCATCGCCGCGGGGCACGACGCCTGGCAGACCCTGATCAAGGAGGCGCGCGAGGAAGCGGGCATCCCGTTCTTCGTCGCGGAAGGGGCGCGGCTGCGCGACACGTTGGCGTTCGACTACGTGGTGCCCGACGGGCTCGACTCGAACGAGGTCGAGGTCTTCGACCTCGTCCTGCCCTCGGGCTTCGTGCCGCGCAACGAGGACGGCGAGGTCGACGGCTTCGAGCTGGTCGCCTTCGACGAGGTCCGCGAGCGCCTCGCCATGCCGCACCTCTTCACGGTGGACGCCGCGCTGGTGGCCTGGAACTGCCTGCAGCGCTGGGGGGGCGCCGCGGCGTCGTGAGGCCGCCCGGCGCGCCCCGGGGCCCCGCCCCGCCAAGCCAAGTTGTACCGCGCTCCGGCCATGCCGCTCGCATATACTTGCCGCGACACAACAATTTGCTCCCGGCGACAAGACCGTGGGGCGCAGGGGCACCCGTGACCAGGCGGCGGCGTTTCGACTTCCGATCGCGCAGCGGCTCCCCCCGTCCCCGGGCGGTGGGGTGGGGCGGCCGCCCGTGCGCGCCCGGCCGTCCCGGGGGCGCGTCCCGACCGCACCGCGCGAGGGTGTCCGCTTGAGCGTGCAGGTCGGCACCTGGGCGAGCGCCGGCAGGCCTTACCGCATTGCCGCCTTCGTCACCGCCGCCGCGTGCCTGTTCGGCGGCTGGGCTTACCTCTACCTGAAGTCGCGCGCCGTCGACCTGAAGGCGGCCACCGAGGCGCTGGCGGCGCTGCGCGAGCTCAAGGAATCCGACAACCGCTGGAACGACTGGCTGATCGGGATGCGGCTCGCCGCGGGCGGCGCGGCCGCGGCGCAGCCCGCGGAGCGCCCGCGCGTCGAGCGCACGCGCATCCAGAGCCTGCTCGCCAACCTGACGGTGCAGAGCGCGGCGCTCGACGACGCGCTCGCGCCCGGGACGCTCGCGAGCCTCAGGCAGGCGCTCGACGACAAGGC
>JAGVSZ010000398.1 GCA_019137045.1 Betaproteobacteria bacterium | reverse complement strand
TCCGCGCGGGGACGAATCGACGCGTGCGGCGCGCCGGGCCGGACCGGTCGCGCAGCCGGCGCCTGCCGGACCGACAACGCCCCCCGCACCGCCCGGACCGGTCGAGGGGCGACCGGCGCCGCGCCACGAGCGCGCGGCGGAAGCGCAGCGTCCGGAACCCCCGCGCGCAATCGCGCCCGCCGTGCCGGCGCCTGCGCAGGCGCGAGCGGAGGCGCGCCCGGTACCGCGGCCGGAGTCCCGCGGCGAGTCGCGCCGCGCGGCGCAGCAGGTCGAACGCGCACAGCCCGTCGCGTCGGGGACACCGCCGGCGGGAGCGACTGGACCCGGCGCGTCCAGGACGATCGAAGTGCGGCCTGAGCCGCGCCCGGAACCGCGGCGCGAGCTTCCGCGGGCGGAAATGCCGCGCCCAAGTGCATCGCCCGCCGCCGCACCGCCCCCCCAGCGGGCGCAACCGCGCTTCGAGCCGAGGCCGCCCATGCCGAGAGTCGAACCGCCGCGCGCCGCGGCGCCGACCTCACCTGCGCCGATGCCGGCGCCCGCGCCGCCGCGCGTCGATACGCGGCCGGCGCCGACGATGCCCGCGGTGCGCGCCGCGCCGCCGGCGTCACCGCCCGCGGCGGTACCGGCGCCACCGCGCAATCAGGCGGCGCCGCGCGGCGCCCCGGATCGAGGTCAAGGGCGCGAGCAGCGGCGAGAGGGGCGAGGTACCGGTTAGGATCCCCGGCGGCACGCAGCGCTGCGGCGCTCGGTCGCGCGCCGGTGGACGAGCCGACGTTCTTCACGCGCTGTCGCGTCCTGGATGCCATCGTCGCCCCAGCTGAACGACCGTCCCCGCGCCCTCGTCGTCCTGGACGCGAGCGCGCCGGGGAGCACGTTCGGGACGAACGCGCCCGGTTGCGGGGCCGTGGACAAGCCGGAGCACGATGCTACGCTGAGCGGGCTCGTCAGAAGCCCAGGCGCAAGGAGGCAACCATGATCCGCAACCTGTTCGACGAATTGGGCGGGATCGGAGACCAGGAACGGCTCGCGGACCTGCTCAAGCGTCCCGCCGTGCGCATCGAGCGCATCGTCTCGACCGGGCAGTCGAGCCCGGAGGGCTTCTGGTACGACCAGGCGCACGGCGAGTGGGTCGCGGTGCTCGCGGGCGAAGCTCGGCTGCGCTTCGAGGACGAACGCGCGGCGCGGACGCTGCGGCCCGGCGACTTCGTCGACATCGCCGCGCACCGGCGGCACCGCGTGGAGTGGACGCGCCCCGGCGAACCGACCGTGTGGCTCGCGGTACATTACGACTAGACCATCGAAAGCCCCCGCGATGCCCCGCCTGCTTCCCCTGCTCGTCCTGTCTGCCGCGCTCGCAGTGCTGCCCGGCTGCGCCACCCCGGTCGGCGGCGCCGCCGACGGCCCGGTCTCGATCAAGGGTGCGCTCGCCTATCGCGTCCGCATCGCCCTCCCGCCCGACAGCCGCGCGATCGTCGCGCTGAAGGACGTCTCGCGTCCCGACGGGGCCGTCGTCGCGGAGCGCCGCGTCGACCTCGACGGGCGACAGCCGCCGATCGCGTTCGCGCTCGAAGTGGACCGCGCCAAGCTCGACCCGACGCGGCGCTACGCCTTCCGCGGCGCGATTTTCGCCGGCGGTCGGCCGCTGTGGGCGAGCGACCCGGTGATGGTCGACCGTCCCGGCGCGGTCGTCGACCTCGGCACGCTCGCGCTCGCGCCGGTGCGCGGGCGCGCCTTCGCGACCGAGTTCCGCTGCGGCGACCGGCGCATCACGGTGGACTTCGCCGACGACGCCATGCGCCTGCTCGTCGGCGCCGACACCTTCGAGCTGCGCCAGACGATCGCCGCCTCGGGCGCGCGCTACGAGGCGGTCGGCGACCCGACCACCTCGTTCTGGAGCAAGGGACGGAACGCGGCGCTCGTGGTGAAGGGCGAGCGCTACCCGGCGTGCGTCCGGGTCTTCGACGAGCACAAGGTCTTCACCGCGCGCGGCAACGAGCCGGGGTGGCGGCTCGACATCGACGGGGACCGGACGACGCTCGTCACGCAGGACGGGACGCAGCCGATCGCCGTGCCGACGCCCGCGGCGCAGCGCACCGGCGCGTTCACGCGCTACGCCGCGCGCAGCGACGGCGGCGACCTCACCGTCACGCTGTTCGATCGCACCTGCCGGGACACGATGACCGGCATGCCGCATCCGTACGCGGTGGAGGTCGTCCTCGGGCGCCGGAAGCTCGCCGGCTGCGGCGGCGATCCCGCGACCCTGCTGCACGGCGCGGGCTGGGCGGTGGAAGCTATCGACGGCACGGCGATCGTCGAGCGCGCGCGCGCGACGCTCGACTTCGGCTCCGACGGGCGCGTGTCGGGACGGGCGTTCTGCAACAACTTCACCGGGCAGTACAAGCTGACGGGCGAAGGGCTGACGGTGTCGCCCAACATCGCGGCCACGATGATGGCGTGCCCGCCGGCGCTGATGACGCAGGAAGCGAGCTTCCTCGAGGTGCTGCGGAGCGTGCGGCGGTTCGACCTGACCGCCGACGGCGCGCTCGTGCTGCGGACCGACGACGGGCGGACGCTGACGGCGCGGCGCATGAGCGCGAGCGCAGTGAAGAAGCGGTGATCGGGCGCGGCGCGGCGCTACACCGCGCGTAGCACGGCATAGCGCGTCGCGCCACCTGCCGCGATCAGCGGCAACGTCTACCAGCTGCGCTGCGATTCCGCTCGCCCGGACGGACCCTCGCCATCGGGAGGGGACCGGACAAAGACCGGGTCGCCTTCGGGGAGAAAGCGGATCCTCTGGCGCGGCGGTGGCTCGATCTCGCCGAGCCATCCCGGCGTTTCGGGGGCCGGTGCTATCGCCGCGGCGTCGAGCGCGCGCCGCAGAAGGTCTTCGGCGCTCGCCAGCTCTTCCCTCTTGAGGGGACGGCTGCCCGGTGGATGAAAGTCGCTCTCGCGCACTTCACCGACGTAGAAGCGCTTGCCGCTCGCACTGTCGGTGCTCTTGCAGGCGCGATCCACCCACCGCAGGTACTCGTCGGTCACAGCCAGGAATGAGAACAGCCGGGCGCTGCGGTGCTGCCGCCAGCCACCCGCGTGCGCGAAGAAATCGCGCAGCTTCTCGCCGCCGTAGCCCCCACGCCGCGCCAGTTTCTCGATCTGGCCGGGATCCATCAGGAGATTGAAGCTCCCCTCCTCCTCGCCCAGGCTGATGTGCGCGACGCGGTCGCGCGATCCGACCGGGCGCAGCTGCGCGTTGTCGTTCCAGTCCAGCCCCGTGTCGCGCACCGCCGCGAGAAAGCTCCGCGTGCGGGCGAACGATTCGCCGAGCTTTCGCGGGTTGTGCGGCTCGTGCGCCTTGGGCAGCTCGCGCGGCTCGTGCTTCAGCCGGTTCCACCATTCCGTGACGATGCTCTTCCCGGATGCGTCGCGGAAGTCCGCGTCAATCCAGACTTTCTCCCGCTCGTCGCCCTTCTCTCGAGCCTTCAGGTCGTCATGGAAGGTGCGCAGATCCAGGGCGAAGGTCGGCCAGCGGGGCAGCGCGAAATCGAAGAAGTGCACCGGGAGATTGCTGCAGATCCCGCCGTCGGCGAACCAGCAGCGGTCCGGCGGCTTCTGGTACACGCGCCCTTCCACCTCGCTGCGATTCCTGTTCGCGGGCTCCCGCGTGCGATCGAACGCGTACAGGGGAATCGAGCTGAAGAACAGGGGGAAGGCGAGGCTCATCCGCGCCGCGACGACGACCGGGAAGTCGGTCGCCTGCGGGAGCGCGAGATAACCGTCGACCGGCCGCGCGCTCTCGTTGGGCCGCTCCCTCATCCAGGTCACGACGTCGGGCGGAAAGAACCGCTCGAGCTCCTCCGGCCTGCAATAGAACACTTCGTCGCGCGCGAACGGCAGGCGATACGGCCGGCCCTGCGTGAGGCAGGTGGTCATCAGCCGCAGCTCGATCCCGTCCTCGTTGCCGACGACCCGATCGGCGCAGCGGGCCAGGTCGCCGAACGTGAGCGGTTCGTTCATGGGCTTCCCGGCGAGTTTCTGAAGGAGCCCGTGCAGCCAGTTGGTCAGGCGCGGCGAGGGGGCCCCCGCAGCGTCCGTCGAGTAGCCGCGCGCCACGCCGAACTCGTGCTCCGGCAATCCTTGCACGACGTCCTTGCCCAGATAGACGAGCGCGAGCAGCACCGCGAACACCGCGGCGGCAACAAGGCCCGCGGCACCGGCTGCGGCCCCGACCAGCCATCCCACCGCGCCGCCGATCTGCAGCGCCCCGTACACCGCCAGCGCGGCGAGCAACAGCCCGGTCGCGGCGCCGGCGAGGAAGCTCACCGGGAAGTGCCGCGCCGCCGCGCGCACGACCGACCAGATCGACCGCAGCAGCCCCGACTCCGCGATCCACGCCATGAAGAGCTCGTACGCCGGCCGCATCGCGGGCTCCGGTTCGAACAGCCAGCGCAGGCGCGTATGACCGCCGGCCTTGTCCTTCAGCCAGTCGGGAATCTCGCTGAGCTGGTCGAAGCTCCGCGAATTGCCTTTGCCCGGCGTGTCCTCCGCCGTGCGCCGGCCGTACTCCGCGGCAGCCGCCGCGGCCGCGGCGACCGCGCCGGCCGACGTTCCGCCGATCCGCTGGAAGCGGTAGCGCCGGGCGAGCTCGCAGATCGCAAGCGGGTAGACGATCCCGCTCGCCGCGCCGCCCTCCATGACGATGTCGCAGGGCTCGTCCGCCTGCGCCCACGCGCGGGTCGCTCGCTGATCCATGCGCTGGCCCCTCGTCGTCTCGTAGTTCGGGCGAGGCTACTCCCTGTCGCAGGGGCGCACCATCGGCCGTTCAGACTAGCCGGCGAATCAGGCGGGCGATCCAGTGGAGGAGAACGGGCTTGCGATCGGGTCGCCCTCGACCGGCCCCGCTACATGCTGCGCCGGTACTGCCCCCCGACCTCGAACAGCGCCTGCGTGATCTGACCGAGCGAGCACACGCGCACCGCGTCGACCAGCACCTCGAACACGTTCCGGTTCTCGATCACCGCCTGCTGCAGTCGCTTCAGCATCGACCCGCTCGCGGCCTTGTGGCGCTCGTGGAAGTCGCGCAGCCGCGCGAGCTGGCTTCTCTTCTCCTCCTCCGTCGAGCGGATCAGCGCGATCTCGGCCGGCACCGGGTCGCCGTGCGGGTTGCGGAAGGTGTTCACGCCGATGATCGGGTAGGAGCCGTCGTGCTTCTTGTGCTCGTAGTGCATCGACTCCTCCTGGATCTTGCCGCGCTGGTAGCCGGTCTCCATCGCGCCGAGCACGCCGCCGCGCTCGCTGATGCGCTCGAACTCCTTGAGCACCGCCTCCTCCACCAGGTCGGTCAGCTCCTCGATGACGAAGCTGCCCTGGTTCGGGTTCTCGTTCTTGGCCAGCCCCCACTCGCGGTTGATGATGAGCTGGATCGCCATCGCGCGCC
>JAGVSZ010000188.1 GCA_019137045.1 Betaproteobacteria bacterium | reverse complement strand
GGCGCGCCGCTCGAATTCCGGCGCGGGCGTGCGCTCCACCCTGCGCTTGAGCAGCTTCTCGATGTCGGCGAGCAGCGGCGCCTCGTCCGGCGACACGAGCGAGATCGCCTCGCCCGCGCTGCCCGCGCGCCCGGTGCGCCCGATGCGGTGGACGTAGTCCTCCGGGACGTTGGGCAGCTCGTAGTTCACCACGTGCGGCAGCTCCTCGATGTCGAGGCCGCGCGAGGCGAGGTCGGTGGCCACCAGCACGCGCACGTCCCCGGCCTTGAACCCCGCGAGCGCCTTCGTGCGCGCGCCCTGGCTCTTGTTGCCGTGGATCGCGGTGGCCTCGATGCCGTCCTTGCAGAGCTGCTCGGCGAGGCGGTTGGCGCCGTGCTTGGTGCGCGTGAACACGAGCACCTGGCGCCAGTCGCCGGCGGCGACCAGGTGCGCGAGCAGGGCGCGCTTGTCGTTCTGCGGCACCGCGTACACGCGCTGCGCCACCAGCTCCGACTCGGCGTTGCGCCGCGCGACCTGCACCGTCGCCGGATCGTGCAGCAGCCCGTTGGCGAGCGCGCGGATCTCGTCGGAGAAGGTGGCCGAGAAGAGCAGGTTCTGGCGCCGC
The DNA here is from genome assembly GCA_019137045.1 of Betaproteobacteria bacterium. Taxonomy (GTDB): domain Bacteria; phylum Pseudomonadota; class Gammaproteobacteria; order Burkholderiales; family SG8-39; genus JAGVSZ01. The sequence goes on along the minus strand of JAGVSZ010000188.1, from coordinate 4,860 downwards.
GCCGGCAGCAGCGCGAGGATGCGCCGGATGTCGCGGATGAACCCCATGTCGAGCATGCGGTCGGCCTCGTCGAGCACGAGGATCTCGACCTGGCGCAGGTCGACGGTGTTCTGGCCGACGTGGTCGAGCAGGCGCCCCGGGGTCGCGACCAGGATGTCGACCCCGCGCGCGAGCGCGTCGATCTGCGGGTTGATGCCGACGCCGCCGTAGACGAGCGCCGTCCTGAGGCGCAGGTGCCGGCCGTAAGTGCGGATGCTGTCCTCGACCTGCGCCGCGAGCTCGCGCGTCGGCGTGAGCACCAGGGCGCGCACCGGATGGCGCGCGGGGGAAGGCGACGGGCTCGCGTGCGACGCGAGCCGCTGCAGCAGCGGGAGCGTGAAGCCCGCGGTCTTGCCGGTGCCGGTCTGGGCGCCGGCGAGCACGTCGCGGCCCGCGAGGATGAACGGGATCGCCTGCGCCTGGACGGGCGTGGGCGCGGTGTAGCCTTCGTCCGCGACGGCGCGGACGAGCTCGGGCATGAGCCCGAGGCTATCAAACGACTGTGACAACGAATGTCTCCTGAGCACGGCCTGCTGCGGCGTGGCGCCGTCAGAACCGGTTCAGGCGAATGCGATTAGCTGCGGATTGGATCGGGAGTTCGGAAACGCGCGCGGAAGCACTGCGCAGGAACCAGCCACGACGGGCCGACGCGAACCGGATGAAGATGCGTCGATGCCTTGGGCCCGCACTATACAGCGGATCCGGGAATCGCGCCCGGGCCGCGCGGCCGGGACGTGGAATGGTGACGGCTCCGGGGCGGGCGACGCGCGGTCGCCGCGCGGGAGCGCGGCGGAGTATGCTGGCGCGCAGACTCCGGGGAGCGGTCCGCGCCGACCATGAGCCACAAGCACGAGCAGCTGCTGCGCACCATCTTCCACGACCCGATCAGCGGCAACATCCACTGGCGCGAGGTCGAATCGCTGTTGAACCACCTCGGCGCGCGCATGGAGCAGAGCTCGGGCACGAGCGTGCGCGTGGTGCTGAACGGCCACGAGGGCACGCTCCACCGGCCGCACCACAGCAGCACGCTCGACCGGCAGGGGGTGCGCAGCCTGCGCGAGTACCTCGCGCGCGCGAAGGCGACGCCGTCGCTCTACGCGCAGGGAAAGAAGGCCTGAGGCGCGGGCGTTCGCCTGCCCGCGCCGCGGCTAGCGCTCCTTCTCGACCGTGTAGCGGGCGCTGCCCAGGCCGTCGGCGACGAACATCACCTGCACGGCGCTCTCGGCGCCGCAGACGTCGAAGGTCCAGCGCTCGCGCCACTCGCCGCTCATGAGATAGGCGGTCTTCAGCCCGTCGACCGCCAGCGGCAGCCAGATGGGCTTGTTGATCGCGCCCATGCGCTGCGCGCGCACCGGCTTCACCGCCTTGCACTCGGCCTTCGACTTGTCCTTCTCCGCGGCCGCGGCCTGCGCGGCGCGAAACGCCGCCGGGATGGCCTGGTCGGCCATGCGCACGGTCATCAGCGTGGGGCCGATGGCGTCCAGCTCGGCGAGCGCCTTGCGCAGGCCGTCGAAGACCGCAGGCCGCTTCGGCACCTTGTCGAGCAGCTCCGCGGCGCGCTTGCGATTGCCCTCGCCGACGTTGTCGGCGTAGAAACCGGCGAGTCGCAGCAGCGCGTCGGGGTAGCCCTGGGCCGCCGCCCTGCCGAGCATGTCGTAGGCGACCATCTCGTCCTCGCGCTGGCTGATCGGACGCGCGGCGAGCGCCGCGTGGCGCTTCGCGTCCAACTGTCCCTTGGCGTCGAAGTAGTTGAGCTCCGGCATCGACACGATCACCGCGTAGACGAGGAACTGCGCGTCCGGGGCGCCCTTCGCGGCCGCCTTCTCCGCCCAGCGCCGCGCCGCGCCCAGATCGACCGGCGTTCCCACGCCGACCGCGTAAGCGCGCGCGACCTGAATGAAGGCGCGCTCGTCGCCCGCCTCGGCGGCGGCGCGGAACTCCCTGAACGCCGTGGCCGAGTCGTTGCGTTCGACCGCGGCCAGGGCCTTCTCGTAGTTGGCGTGCGCGCTCGCGGTGAGCGCGGCCAGTAGCACCACTGTCGCTTGCAGGAGACGCATGGGGATCGCCGTAGTCGCGGCCGGATCGCCGCTGTGGGGGCGGATGTTAGCGCGAGCGCGCGGAAAGGCGCGGCGCGCAAGCTCCGTGCCCGACTGTCGATCCCCGGTCAGTGACGTGCGCTATGTCTCGCCGCACGGCGCCGCCCGCGCGCCGCGCGCGCTTTCGTGAACAAAGACGAGGCGGCGTGCGCGCCGCGCCGCTAACCTCCGCGCCCAGAAACCGAACGCGGAAGGGTGAACCATGCAAGCGCAGCAAGTCCGGGACGCGGCGCACGACGCTGCGCTCGCCGATCGTCTGGTCGCCCTCGCGTCGGCGCCGTGGGTGGACCCCAACGAGCGCTGCGCGTGCGTGACGCTCGCGCTCGCCCTGCTCGTGTGCCCGCAGGAGGTGAACGTCGCGCCGTCGGAGTTCGCCGACGCCGACGACCTCGACTACCGCAACGTGCGCCTCGCGCTGCCGCGCGCCGCCGCCCCCGCCGAGGGACCGTTCGCGTTCTTCGACCCGCGCGCCGCGCACCCGCGCCTGCCCAACCTGCGCGAGAGCTACGACGACTTCGAGAACAACGTCGAGGCCCAGGAGCTGCTCGGCTACTACGCGCTCTGCGATCGCCCGGAGGCGCGCGCGGCGCTGCTGACGCTCGTCTGGGTCTGCCTGGTGGAGGGATACCGCGAGGTGCGCAAGGCGGTCAACGGCACGTTCGTGCTCGCCAGCCCGCGCTACGGCGTGCAGCTGACGCTGGACGGCTTTCGCCCGCGCAAGCTCCTCGCCGTGCGCTACGAGCCCCCGTCGCGCCGGCCGCGCCCGGCGCCCGGCGCGCGCGCGCGCTAGCGCCGCGCCTTGGCCTCGATCCGCTCGCGCAGCTCGCGGTAGCGCTCGTCCACCTGGTCGCCGAAGAGCGGGTCGGTCGCGGCGCTGACCGCCCTGCCGACGGCGTCCCAGTCCGCGGGCGTGAGGTGCTTCGCCGCGAGCGGCAGGACGAGGCTGTTCTCGCCCGCGAGGTGGTGGCGGTAGTAGACGAGCAGCGTCGCGCACGCGGCCTCGACCTCCTCGCGCGCGACGAACTCGTCGCCCTCGACCGCCTCCAGCAGCGCCTGCGCCGCGCGCGCCGCCTCCCCGATCACGCGGTGCTCCTGCAGGAACCGGCTCACCACCGGCTCGAGCGAGCGGTCGTACTGGAGCAGGCGCGCGAATGCGACGTCCTCGCGCGGGTGGTGAGTGCGCTCCGGGAAGTGGCGCAGATAGGTCAGCACGTCGCGCATCAGCTCGTAGTCGGGGTGCTCGCCGGCGTGGAACCGGTCCACCTCGCGGCTGAAGATGTCGAGCAGGCGCGCGAAGCTGTCGTGCTCGGCGCGCCAGGCGTCCGTCGGCCGGCTCATGAGTGCACTCCCCGTAGAGGCGTTCCTGTCGCCCAGCCTAGTCGAGGTCGCGCGCCGCCGCTTGCGCGGGGTCAAGGACTGCGCGGCGCGGACCGCGGGCGGGGCGCCTGCTAGACTCCCCGCTCATGGTACGACGGCGCAGCAGGATGCGGTTCGCGGCGGCGGCGCTTCCGCGCGCCCGCTGAGGGTGGCGCGCCGCATGCGCTACCGGCTCTACTACTGGCCCGGGATCCAGGGCCGCGGCGAGTTCGTGCGCCTCGCGCTGGAGGAGGCGGGCGCCGACTACGACGACGTCGCGCGCGCGCGCAAGGGCGGCATGGCCGCGCTGCAGCGCCTGATGGCGCGGCGCAGCGCGCCGCCGTTCGCGCCGCCGTTCCTCGCGGCGGGGAACCTCCTCGTCGCCCAGACGGCGAACATCCTGCTCTTCCTCGGCCCGCGGCTCGGGCTCGCCCCCCGCTCGGAGGCGGGTCGGCTGTGGGCGCACCAGCTGCAGCTCACCGTCGCGGACTTCGTCGCCGAGACGCACGACACCCATCATCCGATCGCCGGCAGCCTCTATTACGAGGACCAGAGGCCGGAGGCGAAGCGGCGCGCCGCGCTGTTCGTCCGCGAGCGCCTGCCGAAGTACCTCGGCTACTTCGAGCGCGGGCTGGCGGCGGGCGGCGGGCGCTGGATGCTCGGCGCGCGGCTCACCTACGTCGATCTCTCGCTCTTCCAGGTCGTCGCGGGCCTGCGCCACGCCTTCCCGCGCGCGCTCGCGCGGCGCGCCGCCCGGTACCCGCGACTGATGCGGCTCCACGACGCGGTCGCGGCGCGGCCGCGCGTCGCGGCCTACCTCGCCTCCGCGCGGCGCCTGCCGTTCGGCCCGGCGGACCTCTGGCGCCACTACCCCGAGCTCGACCGCTGACGTGATCAGGGTGCGGCCGGAGGAAGTCGAGCTCGTCCCCATCCGCGCGCAGGGCGCGGGCGGCCAGAACGTCAACAAGGTCTCGAACGCGATCCACCTGCGCTTCGACGTGCGCGCGTCGTCCCTGCCCGACGGGGTGAAGGAGCGGCTGCTCCGGCTTCCCGACCAGCGCATCAGCGCCGACGGCGTCGTGGTCATCAAGGCCCAGCAGCACCGCAGCCTGGAGAAGAACCGCGCCGACGCGTTCGCGCGGCTGCAGGCGCTCGTCGCGCGCGCCGCCGCAGTGCCGCGCCCGCGCAAGCCCACCCGGCCGACCCGGGCCGCGCAGCGGCGGCGGGTCGAGCGCAAGGTCCGGCGCGGGCAGCTGAAGGCGTCGCGGCGGCAGGTGTTCGACTAGCTTTCGCGCCGCGCGCGAACTCCCGCGCGCGGATCCGGTCGGAGGAGCATGATGCAAGGGGACTCGCCCGCAGGCACGCCGTC
>JAGVSZ010000039.1 GCA_019137045.1 Betaproteobacteria bacterium | reverse complement strand
CTGCGGGAATCCACGCTATCCGGCGTGGGTCGCCCCCGGCCACGCTCGTCGCCTGGACCCTGTTCGGCATGGGATTCGCGGTCCGGCACATGTAGTATTCGACGCATCCCGCACCGGGCCCGACGCATGAACACCGAAAAGATCAAGGTCAAGACCGAGAACGGGCAGACGCTCGACGTCGTCGTCTTCAGCAAGCGCGCCGAGGCGATCCAGGTCGTGCTCGGCGAAGGCGTCCACAGCGTCAAGTGCACGCTCACGCCGACCCGCAACGGCCTCGCCTACGCCGGAGCCGTCATGGGCCGCGAGATCGTCTACGAGCGCAGCCGCAGCCAGGTCGAGGCCGACCTCGCGATCCGCAATCCGGCGACGCCCAAGCCCCGGCCGCGCTGAGCGCGATGCGCCTGACGCAGGGCCACGACGCGCCGCCGCGACGCGGCGGCTTCACGCTGCTCGAGCTGATGGTGGTGGTCGGCGTGGTCGCCATCCTCGCGCTGATGGCGCTGCCCACCTACCAGGACAAGATCGTCCGCGACCAGATCGCCGAGGCCCTGCCGCTCGCCGACCTCGCCAAGGCCCCCGTCGCCGCGGCCTGGGCCGCCACGCAGAGCTTTCCCGCCGACAACGCCGCGGCCGCGCTCCCGCCGGCCGACAAGATCGTCAACAACTTCGTGCGCTCGGTCGCGGTCGAGAACGGCGCGATCCACGTGACGTTCGGCAACCGGGCGAACGGCCAGATCAAGGACAAGGTGCTGACGCTGCGCCCGGCCGTCGTGGAGGACGCCCCGGTCGTGCCGGTCACCTGGGTGTGCGGCGCCGCGCCGGCCCCCGACAAGATGACCGTCAAGGGCGAGAACCGGACGAGCATCCCCGCCGCGTTCCTCCCGTTCCGCTGCCGGGCCTGATCCGCCCTCGCGCGAGGGCGGCGTGGTGATTAAGTCACCGCTTGCACCCGCACTGGTTGGCAGCCCGGAACCCGCGGCGGCGCCTATGCTGGGCACCGTGGAAATCCGAGGCGTGCGATGAAGATCATCGAAGGTCACGAGCTGGAGCGACTGGTGCGCGAGACGTTCCCCGCGCGGCGCCTGTTCTCCGCCGCCTCCGAGCTCGGCCTGCGGGCCGGCCGCTCGGTCGTGACCTTCGTCCACGGCGGCCCCGACCCGTTCCTCGACCGCGGTTTCGACGCCTGGCTCGCGGGCGCCTCGAAGCACATCGCGCTCTACGCGCTGCTCAACCGGCTCTGCCGCGCCGGCGCGCTCGCGCCCGGGAACTACGCCGTGCGCGCGCGCCACTAGCGTCGGCCGCGCCTAGGCCGCCCGCAGCGCGTCCACGATCCGCAGCCGCGCCGCCCGCACCGCCGGCAGGAACCCCCCGACGAAGCCCATCGCCAGCGCGAACAGGAGCGACTTCACGACGATCTCCCGCGTCAGCGTGAAGCGGAACGCGAGCTCCGAGAACGACTGCCAGTTCATCGTCGAGATCTGCACCGCCTGCATCGCCGCCGCGAACGCGATTCCCACCGCCCAGCCGAGCAGCGCCAGGAACAGCGCCTCGGCGAGGAACGCCGCGAGGATCGCCCCGCGCCGGAACCCGAGCGCCCGCAGCGCGCCGATCTCCGCGGTGCGGTTGGCCACCGCCGCGTACATCGTGATCATCGCCCCGATCATCGCGCCCACCGAGAAGATCACCGACAGCGTCACCCCGAGGTAGCTGATGAAGTTCGACATCGCCTGCGACTGCTCCTCGTAGAACGAGCGCTCGCGCTTCACGTCGAGCGTGAGCCGCGGGTCGGCCTCCAGGCGCGCCCGCAGCGCGTCGAACTGCCCCGGGTCGGCGAGGCGCGCCGCCACCGACGAGAACACCTGGCGCCGGAAGGCCTGCATCATCTGCTCGCCGTCGCCCCACAGCTCCGAGTCGAACGCCGACCCGCCCGCGTCGAACGCCCCGACCACCGTCCACTCGCGCCCGCCGAACCGGATGCGCTCGCCGAGGCCGGTGCCCTCGAAGCGCTCGGCGATGCTCCTCCCGACCACGATCTCGGCGGTGCCCGGCCGGAACATCCGCCCCGCGACCACGCGCACCTGCGGGCGCAGCGCGAGCCCCGCGGCGCCCACCCCGCGCACCGTCACGTTGGTCGGCACCCCGGTGCCGCGCTTCGGCTGCGCGATCAGCACCACCACCTCCTTCGACACCACGGGCGCGCCGCCCGGGCCGAGCGCGATCTCCGGCTGGCTCTCGACGATCGCCGCCTGGGCGCGGTCGACCCCGCTCTGGATCTCGGTGCCCGAGGAGCGCCGCGTGACGAGGATGTTGTCCGGCTGCCCGGTCGCCACCAGCGTCGCCCTGAGCCCGGCGTCGAGCATCAGCACCGCCGCGAACACGAAGACGACGAGCGCCATGCCGCCGGCGGTGAGGACGGTGGTCAGCTTGCGCGCCCAGAGGTTGCGCAGGCTGTAGGCGACCGGCACCGGCATCGTGCGTCCCGCGCTCACCCGACCGCGCGCAGGCCCTCGACGATGCGCACGCGGGCGGCGCGCCGGCCCGGGATGATCGCCGCCGCCACCCCGACCGCGAGCGCGCAGAGCGCCTGCAGCGCGACCGTCTGCGCGCTCACCTCGAACACCGGGATGAGCGTGCCCACCCGCTGCGCGAACCAGTCGCCCACCGGGAAGGTGAGCGCGATGCCGGCCGCCGCGCCGACCGCGGCGATCGCCAGCGACTCGCCGAAGATGAGCGCCGCGACGAACGCGGGCGAGAAGCCGAGCGCCTTCAGCGTCGCGTACTCGGCCAGCCGCTCGCGCGCGGTCATCGCCATCGTGTTCGCCATCACCGCGAGGATGATCGCGATCACGACGTAGGACACGATGCGGATCGCGACCACCAGGGCCTCGGTCTGCTTCACGAACCCGATCTGGAACGCGCGCTCGGTCTCGGTGAGCGTCTCGGCGAGGGAGTTGCGGAAGAGCGCGTCGATCGCCTGGCTCACCTCGGCCGCGCGGTCGGCGTCGGTGACGTCGACGAGGTAGATCCCGACCTGGTCGGCGCGCCCCCGGCCGCGCTTCTTGACCGTCTCGTTCAGGTAGTCCCAGTGGAAGAACATCTGCGAGGTGTCGGTCTTCTGCTCGGCGCCGTCGTAGATCGCGCGGATCGTGAACTCCCAGGTGCCCGGGTAGATCGTCCCGCGCAGCGGCATGACGTCGCCCACCTTCAGGCGGTGGGTGTCGGCGAGCTTGCGCCCGATCACCGCGCCCTTGCGGTCGCGCAGGAACGCGGCGAAATCGTCCGCCGGCACCAGGTAGTCGCGGTACATGTCGAAGTAGGTGCGCGGCTCGACCGCGAGCTGCGGGAAGAAGTTCTTCGGGTCCTGGTAGATGCCGGCGAACCAGTTCGCGTACGAGACCGAGCGCACGCCGTCGACGGAGCGGATCTTGTCGCGGTAGCCGAGCGGCAGCGGGAAGACGAGCGAGACGGCGTTGCGCGTCACCAGCCGCGTCGGCGCGGCGCTCTCGGCGCCGGCGTACCACGCGCCCACCACGGTCTGCAGCAGCCCGAAGGAGGCGATCGCCACCACCAGCCCGAGCACGGTGAGCGCGGTGCGCAGCTTGTGGCGCAGCGCGTTGCGCAGGACGAGCTTCGCGAACTGCACGCGCTCGTCCTACCTCACGGAGCGCTCGTGCACGTCGGCGGCGGTGGAGAGCTCGCCCTTGTCGAGGTACATGATCGCGTGCGCCCGCTCGGCGGCGCGCCGGTCGTGGGTGACCATGACGATGGTCTTGCCGAGGTCGGTGTTGAGGCGGTCCATGAGCGCGAGCACCTCCGCGGCCGAGTGGCGGTCGAGGTCGCCGGTCGGCTCGTCGGCCACGATCAGGCGCGGGTCGGAGATGATCGCGCGCGCGATCGCCACGCGCTGCTGCTGGCCGCCGGAGAGCTCGGCGGGGTAGTGCGCCATGCGCTCGGAGAGCCCGACCAGCGCGAGCGCCGCCTCGACGTGGGCGCGCCGCTCGCGCCGCGAGAGGCGCGTGAGCGTGAGCGGCAGCTCGACGTTCTCGTACGCGGTGAGCACCGGCATGAGGTTGTAGAACTGGAAGACGAAGCCGACCGTGCCGGCGCGCCAGTCGGCGAGCTCGCGCTCCCCGAGCCGGGTGATGTCGACGCCGTCGAAGAGGATCTCGCCCGCGTCGGGCTTGTCGATGCCGGCGATCAGGTTGAGCAGCGTGGACTTGCCCGAGCCCGACGGCCCCATCAGCCCGAGGAAGTCGCCGGCGCGCACGTCGAGCGTGATGTCGGTCAGCACCGGCACCACCTGTCCGCCGCGCCGGTAGGACTTGGCGAGGTTGCGGATGCGGATCAGCGCGGGCGCCGGGCGCTCGGCGGCGTGCACGCTCGCGCCGCTACTTCTCGCCGACCTTCACCCGCGCGCCGTCCGCGAGCTGGTCGAGCGGCTTCACCACCACCTTCGCGCCGGCCGCGACCCCGCTCACCTCCACCAGGTCGCCGAGCGCGCGGCCGGCCGTCACCGGCGTGCGCACCGCGCGCCCGTCGCGGACCACGAACACCGCCTTCGTCCCGTCGCGCTCGACCAGCGCCTGCTTCGGCACCGCGGTCACCGGCTTGCGGTCGGCGGCGGGCACCTCGCGCTCGAGGAACGCGACCTTCGCGCTCATGTCGGGCAGCACGCGCTCGTCGCGCTCCGCGAACCGGACCTTCACGAGCACCGTCGCCTTGGCGCGGTCGACGGTCGGCACGATGCGGTTGACGACGCCCGGGAAGCGCGTGTCGGGCACCGCGTCGAGCTGGATCTCGCACGGCTGCCCCACCCGGATCCGGCCGAGCGAGGACTCCGCGACGTCGGCCTCGACCTCGAGGGTGGACATGTCGGCCATGGTCACCACCGCGCCCTTGGTGTCCACCGCGCTCGAGAACGGAGTGATGTTGTCGCCGACGTTCGCGTTCCTGGTGAGCACCACGCCGTCGAAGGGCGCGCGGATGAGGGTCTGGTCGAACGCGACCTCCGCCGCCTTCAGGTTCGCCCGCGCGACCCCGAGCGCCGCCTCGCTCGAGCGCAGCGCGGCGCGCGCCTTGTCGAAGCGCGCGACCGCGGTGTCGAGCGCCGCCTCGCTGATGTAGCGCTTCTCGGCCAGCTCGCGCGAGCGCGCGAGGTTGCGCTCCGCGTCGCGCTGCTCGGCCTGCGCCTGCTCGACGTTGGCGGCCGCGACCTTCACGCTCGCCGCCGCCTGCTCGCGGCTCGCGCCCACGTCGCGGCTCTCGAGCCGCGCGATGACCTCGCCCTGCTTCACCCGGCTGCCCTCCAGCACGCCGAGCCACTCGAGGCGGCCGGTCGCCTTCGACGCGACCGCGGCCTTGCGCTGCGCGACGACGTAGCCGGTGGCGTTGAGCACCGTCAGCGCCTGCGACGGGTAGGCGCTCGCCACCGCGGCCGTCTCCACCGTCACCGCGCCGGTGAACGCGCCGAACAGCCCGAGCG
>JAGVSZ010000157.1 GCA_019137045.1 Betaproteobacteria bacterium | reverse complement strand
GCACGGTGCTCTACACCATCGCACCCGAGGGGCCGCTGACCGAGGCGGTCGCGACGATGGTGGAGAACGACATCGGCTCGCTCGTGGTGATGGACCACGGACGCCTGGTCGGAATGCTCACCTTCCGCGAGGTGCTGGCCGCGATGCACCGGTTCCAGTCCCGATTCCAGGGCCTCGCGGTGCAGGACGTCATGCTCAAGGAGCCGCGCTCGGTCGGCCCGGACATGGAGGTCGACGACCTGCGCCGGACGATGCTGGAGACGCACGCCCGCTACATGCCCGTGATGGACGGCTCCACCCTGACCGGCGTGCTCTCGTTTCACGACGTCGCCAAGGCGGTGCTCGAGGAGCAGAGCTTCGAGAACCGCATGCTGAAGGGCTACATCAAGAACTGGCCCGACTGACGGGTGGTCGCCGGGGCGCCGGACGGCGAGGGGCGCGCCGTCCGCGGAGGCCCGTTTGCCGCGCGCGGTGCGCGAAGGGCGCACGGGGGGCGAGTGCGTCGTAGTTCGTGCCGCCGCGGGTCGTGCCGCGCGCGACGCGCGGCAGGGTTCACGGGGTGCGCCACGGCCGCGTGACAGAATCCGGTCCGCATCGGGGAGAGGCTCGGCGTGGCGGACCGCAACCAGTTCAGGCTGCTCGGCGAACGGCGCTTTGCGCCGTTCTTCGTCACCCAGTTCCTCGGGGTGCTGAACGACAACGTCTACAAGAACGCGCTGGTGATCCTGGTCGCGTTCCATGCGACCTCCCTCACGACGCTCCCGCCCGAGGTGCTCGTCAACCTCGCGGGTGCGCTCTTCATCCTGCCGTTCTTCCTCTTCTCGGCGACCGCCGGCCAGCTCGCCGACAAGTACGACAAGGCGGCGATCATGCGCCTCGTCAAGCTCTTCGAGATCGCGATCATGACGATCGGCGCGATCGGGTTCGCGCGCGGCAGCCTCGCGCTGCTGCTCGCCGCGCTCTTCCTCATGGGCCTGCACTCCACCGTGTTCGGCCCGGTGAAGTACGCGATCCTGCCCCAGACCCTGAAGGAGGAGGAGCTCGTCGGCGGCAACGCGCTGGTCGAGACCGGCACCTCGCTCGCCATTCTCGCCGGCACCATCGCCGGCGGCCTCCTGGTCGCCGCGGCGTCGGGCCCGACGCTGCTCGTGCCGGTGGCGACGATCGGTCTCGCGGTTGCCGGCTACGCGGCGAGCCGGTTCGTCCCGGGGGTGCGCCCGCCGACGCCGGAGCTCCGCGTCAACTGGAACCCGTTCACCGAGACGTGGGCGAACTTCCAGTTCACCCGCCGCAACCGCACCGTGTTCCTCTCGATCCTCGGGGTGTCGTGGTTCTGGTTCTACGGGGCGATGTTCCTGACGCAGTTCCCGGTGTACGCGCGCACCTGGCTCGGCGGCGGCGAGAGCGTCGTCACGCTGCTCCTGACGGTCTTCTCGGTGGGCATCGGCATCGGCTCGCTCCTGTGCGAGCGCATGTCCGGGCACAAGGTCGAGATCGGGCTGGTTCCGTTCGGCGCGATCGGGCTCTCGATCTTCGCTTTCGATCTCTTCTTCGCCACGCCCGATCCGGCGGCGGCGCAGGGGCTGGCCGTGCTCGAATACCTGCGCGCGCCGGGCGCCCTGCGCGTGCTGATCGATCTCTTCCTCATCGCGCTGTTCGGCGGCTTCTTCATCGTGCCGCTCTACGCGCTCATCCAGAGCCGGTCGGACCGCTCGCACCAGTCGCGCATCATCGCGGGAAACAACATCCTGAACTCGGCGTTCATCGTGGCCGCTGCGCTGATCGCCGCCGGGTTCCTGCAGCTCGGCGCGACGGTGCCGCAGCTCTTCCTGCTGACGGGACTCGTCAACGTCGCGGTCGCGGCGTTCATCTTCACGCTGGTCCCGGAGTTCCTGATGCGGTTCCTGGCGTGGCTGCTCATCCACGCCGTGTACCGCATCGAGCAGTCCGGGCTCGAGCACGTGCCGGAGGAGGGGGCGGCGCTCGTCGTCTGCAATCACGTCAGCTTCGTCGACGCGGTGGTGATCATGGGCGTCTGCCGGCGCCCGATCCGCTTCGTGATGGACCACAACATCTTCAAGGTGCCGGTGCTCAACTTCATCTTCCGCACCGCCGGCGCGATCCCGATCGCCGGCCGCAAGGACGACCCGGAGATGATGGAGCGGGCGTTCGCGGCGGTCGCGCAGGCGCTGCGCGACGGGCAGCTCGTCGGCATCTTCCCGGAGGGCCGCATCACCCACTCGGGCGAGATCCAGCCGTTTCGGCCGGGCATCGCGCGCATTCTCGCGGCCACGCCGGTGCCGGTCGTGCCGATGGCCCTGCGCGGGCTGTGGGGCAGCTTCTTCAGCCGCAAGGACGCGCCGGCGATGACGCGGCCGTTCCGGCGCGGGGTCTGGAGCAGGATCGGCCTGGCCGTTGCCCCCCCGGTCGCCGCCGAGCTCGCCACGCCCGAGGCGCTGCAGGCGCAGGTGAGCGAGTTGCGCGGCGGGTGGCGGTGATCCGGGGGAGAGCGTCATGTGGCTCGTCGGTGCGTTGATCGGCTTGATCGTTTTCCTGCCTGCGGGCGACGGCCTGTGGTTCGCCGGGGCCTTGATCGGCGCCTTCCTGGGCTGGGGGGTGGGACGCTGGAAGGCGGCGCGCGAAGCCCAGGCCGCGCAGGGCATCGGTGCCCGGCAGGGAGAGACGCCATCCGCGCCGGGCTCCGGTCCCGGGCCGGCTGCCGCGAGGGCGCCAGATCCCGCGCTCGATCGGCCCGATCGGCTCGGCGCCCTGGAGATCCGCCTCGTCGCCGAGCTGAACGAGATCAAGCGGCGTCTCGACCGTCTCGATTCGCGCCTGGCGGGCGTCGCGCCGCGGTCGGCCGTCGAGGCGGCTGCGCCGGCCGAGCCGGCGGCGGCGGCCGCGACGGTTGTCCCGGTCGTCCTGCCCGCGACCCCGACTGAGCGCGCCCTCGAAGCGCTCGCGGACGCTTCGCATGCGGCCGCGATTGCGTCGCGCCACGACGAGACGCGCGCGGACGCAGTTCCGCTCCAGACGGCCGCGGTGGAACTGGCGGCGGCCACCGCCGCAGCCGCGGAGACCGCGCTCCCCGAAACGGCACCGACCGAAGAGCGCGAGGCCCCGCGCGAATCCGTGCCACCCGTGCCGGCCGCCCCCCACGAGCCGACCTGGATCGAAAAACTGCCCGGGATGGCGTGGCAATGGCTCACCGGCGGCAATGCCGTGGTACGCGTCGGTGTGGTGATCCTTTTCTTCGGTGTGGCGTTCCTGCTGCGCTACGCGTATGAGCGCATCCAGGTGGCGATCGAGCTCCGGCTCGCGGGTGTCGCGCTCGGCGCGATCGTCCTGCTCGCGATCGGCTGGCGCCTGCGCACGCGCCGGGAAGGGTACGCGCTCACGCTGCAGGCCGCGGCGGTGGGCCTGCTCTATCTCACCGTGTTTGCCGCCTTCCGGCTCTACGGCGTGCTCCCGCCGGCGATCGCGTTCGGGCTGCTGGTCGCGATCGCGGCTTTCTCGGCGATGCTCGCGGTGCTGCAGGACTCGCGCACGATCGCGGTGCTCGGCGCATCCGGCGGGTTCCTTGCGCCGATCCTCGCATCGACCGGCGCCGGCAGCCACGTGCTGCTCTTCAGCTATTACGCGGTCCTGAACGCCGGCATCGTCGCGGTGGCATGGTTCAAGGCGTGGCGCCTGCTCAACCTGGTCGGTTTCGCATTCACGTTCGCCATCGGAACGCTGTGGGGGGCGCGATTCTACAAACCGGATTTCTTCGCGAGTACCGAGCCTTTCCTGGTGCTCTTCTTCCTGCTGTACGTGGCGATCCCGCTGCTCTTCGCGCGCCGCGAAGCGCCGCGGCTCCGGCACTACGTGGACGGAACGCTGGTGTTCGGCGTCCCGCTGGTCGCCTTCGGGCTCCAGCTCGGTCTGGTACGTGAGATCGAGTATGGGGCGGCGTTCAGCGCTCTCGCGCTGGCGACGTTCTACCTCCTTCTCGCCCGTTGGACCCACACCCGCGGCGGGGTGTCGCTCGCGCTGCTCGCGGAGGCGTTCCTCGCGCTCGGGATCGTGTTCGGGACGCTCGCCATTCCGCTCGGCGTGGATGGGCGCTGGACCGCGGCGGCGTGGGCGCTCGAGGGCGCCGCGATCCTGTGGGTGGGGGTGCGCCAGAAGCGGATCGTCGCGCGCGCCTTCGGCGCGCTGCTCCAGGTCGGTGCCGGCGTCGCACTCCTCGGCGAACTGGACCGGCCCGCGGCGGCGCTCCCGTTCGCGAACAGCGTCTACCTCGGCTGCCTTTTCGTCGCCACCGCAGGCTTCTTCTCGCACTGGTATCTCGCGCGGCGGCGCGACGAGGTGAGCGCGACGGAACGCGACGCCGCGTGGGCGTTCTTAGTCTGGGGCCTGCTCTGGTGGGTGCTCGGCGGGCTGCGCGAGATCGACCTGCGCGTCGGCCCCGACTACCGGGTGCAGGCGGCGCTCCTGTACCTCACCGGCTCGTGCGTCGCGTTCGCCTGGCTCGAACGCCGGATCGACTGGGCGGCGGCGCGCTATCCGGCTGCCGCGCTGCTGCCGGTCCTGCTCGTCGCTGCGGCGATGGTTGCCGGGCACGCAGAACATCCGTTCGCGCATCTAGGCTGGCTCGCGTGGCCGCTCGCGTTCGCCGGGCACTACTTCGTCCTCCACCGGCACGAGGGCGGAAACCGCCGCTACCTGCACTGGGCGCACGCGGTCGGACTGTGGCTGCTCGCGGCGCTGGGCGCATGGGAGGTCGGCTGGGCGATCGACCGCCTGGTCGAGGGCAGGGCGGTATGGCCGACGATCGCCTGGGCGCTCGTCCCGGGTGCGATCCTGGTTGCGCTCGCGCGGACGGGCGCGCCGGGGCCCTGGCCGGTCCGGCCGCACCGCGCGACGTACTTCGTCGCCGGCGCCGCCCCGCTCGCAGCGTTCCTCGCGCTCTGGGCCGTTTGGGCCGGATTCGCTTCGAACGGCGACCCCGCGCCGCTGCCCTATGCCCCGATCCTGAATCCGCTCGGCCTCGCTCAAGCCGGCGCAGTGCTCGCGATCGCGCTCTGGTTCGTCGCCGGGCGGCGGTCCGGGTTCTCCCCGTTCACGGCCGTGCCGCTGGCGGCGCTGTACGCCACCCTTGCCGTCGCGGTATTCGGCTGGGTCAACGTCGAGTTGCTGCGCACGCTGCACCACTGGGCGGGCGTGCCGTACCGGATCGAGGCGATGCTGCGCTCGGACCTGGTGCAGACTTCGTTCTCGATCCTGTGGACGATCGTGGCGCTCGGCGTGATGGTGTCCGCGACGCGGTGGGCGCTGCGCCTCCCCTGGATGGTCGGCGCAGGACTGATGGCGGTGGTCGTGGCCAAGCTGTTCCTGGTCGACCTCTCGAGCGTCGGCACGGTGACGCGCATCGTGTCGTTCATCGGCGTTGGCGTCCTGATGCTGCTGATCGGGTACTTCTCCCCCGTTCCACCCAGGTCCCGTGAGGCCACCGGATGAGACC
>JAGVSZ010000217.1 GCA_019137045.1 Betaproteobacteria bacterium | reverse complement strand
CGGCCTGCACTACGGCCGCATGCTCGGCGAGTGGAACGCGCTCGAGATGGTCGCGCGCCACCGACCGGCGGCGCTGGTGCTCGTGGTGGTGATGCCGTACTACGCGCCGGCGGCGCGCGCGTTCGAGACCGTGCCGAGCCGGGTCGCCGGGCGGTTCTTCCTGGACGCGCGCGCGCGGCTGCCCGGCGTGCCCCTCCTCCTCGGCTGTGCGCGCCCCCCGGGCCGCGCAAAGGTGGAGATCGACAGCTACGCGGTGATGGCGGGCCTGGACGGGATCGCCCATCCCAGCGACGGCACGGTGGAGCTCGCGGTCCGGCTCGGCCGCGAGGTGCGCGTCACGCCCGCGTGCTGCTCGATCGCGGTGGGCGACGAGGTGCTCGCGCTCGCCGAGCCGGCCGCCGCAACGAAGGTCGACGTCGCCGACTTCATCCGCCGCGCGGCGGCCGGCCGCCGGCTGCGCGGCATCCCGGTCGTGACGGCGTAGCGGCATGGGCGCGCCGGTCTGGCAGTGGCTCGACACCGGGGTGCGGCGGGCGGCCGAGAACCTGGCGCTCAACCGCGCCCTGCTCGAGGCGCGGCGCGCCGGCGAGATTCCCGGCACGGTGCGCTTCCACCGCTACGCGCCCGCCGCCCTCGTCGGGCATCACGAGGACCCGGCGCAGGCGCTCGACCTCGCGTACTGCGCGCGGCAGGGGATCGTGGTGCAGCGCCGGCTCACCGGCGGCGGGGCCATCTACATGGACGAGGGCGTGCTCGGCTGGGAGCTGTACCTCGGGCGCGCCGACGTCGGCACCCCCGAGATGCCGGCCATCTCGGCGCGCATGTGCACGGCGGCGGCGGCGGCGATCCGTGCGCTCGGCGCGCGCGCCGAGTACCGCGCACCGACCGACATCGTGGTCGGCGGACGCAAGATCTCCGGCACCGGCGGGGCGCTCGACGGGGACGCGCTGCTCTATCAGGGGACGCTGCTCATCGACTTCGACGTGGAGGTGATGCTGCGCGCGCTCGCCGCCACCGCGCCGCGCGTGACGCCCGCGTTCGTCGCCGCCGCGCGCGACTCGGTGGTGAACCTGCGCGAGTGCGTCGCGCCGCTGCCCGCGCCCGAGCGCATTCACGCCGCGTTCGTCGCCGCATTCGCGCAGGAGTTCGGCGCGCGCATCGAGCCGGCCGTGCTGGGCGAGCCGGCGCTCGCGCGCTACCGGACGGCGCTCGCGGAGATCGACGACCCGGCGTGGGTCGGGCTTCCTGCGGCGCGGGCGGCATGAGGCGGGTCGAGGCCGACGTTCTCGTGGTCGGGCTCGGGCCCGGCGGGAGCTGCGCCGCGCGCGTCGCCGCGGCGGCCGGCGCGCGGGTGATCGCGGTGGAGCGGCGCGCGGAGATCGGCATCCCGGTGCAGTGCGCGGAGTTCGTGCCGCTCCCGCTGGGCAAGTACGCGCTCGCGTCCGAAGTCTTCGCGCAGCGCGTGACCGGCATGACGACCGTCCTTCCCTCCGGCGCGCGGGTCGTGTCCGACTTCCCCGGGATCATGATCGACCGGGCGCGCTTCGATCAGGCGCTCGCGCGCAGCGCGGCCGAGGCCGGGGCCGACGAGTGGCTGGGCACGGCGTTCGAGTCCGCCGACCCCCGGCGCTCGGTGGCCGTGGTGCGCCGGGGCGGCGAGCGCGTCGAGATCGCGTACCGCGTGCTGGTCGGGGCGGACGGGCCGGGCTCGCGCGTCGCGCATGCGCTCGGGCTGCCGCGGCTCGCGACCGTGGACACCCGCCAGTACACCGTGCCGCTGCTGCGGCGCCACGCGCACACCGACATCTTTCTTTCGCCCGACTATCCCGGCGGGTACGCCTGGCTCTTTCCCAAAGGCGCGGTCGCGAACCTCGGCCTCGGGCTGGACACGCGGCTGGCGGCCGACCTCAAGGCGCCGCTCGACGCGCTGCACCGGCAGCTCGCGGGCGAGGGCCTCGTCGGGCCGGACCTGCTCGGGCGCACGGGCGGACCGATCCCGGTCGGCGGCCTGCGCGAGCGCCTGGTCGTCGGAAACGCGCTCTTCGTCGGCGACGCGGCCGGGCTCACGCATCCGGTCAGCGGCGCGGGCATCGCCGCCGCGGTGATCTCCGGGGAAGCCGCCGGCGCGTGCATCGCGCGCGCGCTCGACGGCGAGCGCGACGCGCTCGCCGACTACGAGGAAGACGTGCGCGACCAGTTCCAGGCGACGATCGACCGCGCGGTCGCGCGCCGGCACTGGATGACGACGCGCCTGCAGGGCCCGGAGGCGCACGCGGACGCCTTCCACCGGCGCGGCTGGATCGCGTTCCCCGAGTATTTCGACGCGGCGGACGAGCTCGGCCTCGCGGCCTGAAAGGGAGCACGAGATGAACGCGCTGAAGACCCTGGTTGCCGGCATCGTCCTTGCGGGGGCGGGCGCCGCGACCGCGCAGGACGCGACCTTCAGCCTGCGCCTGCTGACGCCCGATACCGCGCTCAAGGCGGCGCAGGCGGCGCTGGCGCGCTGCCGGACCGACGGGTTCCAGGTCGCAGTGGCGGTCGTCGACCGGATGGGAGTGGCCCAGGTGATGCTGCGCGATCGGTTCGCGGGGCCGCACACGCCCGACATGGCCACCGCCAAGGCCTGGACCGCGGTGAGCTTCCGCACCGACACGACCGACCTCGCCGCCGCGACGCAGGGCGGCCCGTCGAGCGGCGTGCGTCACCGTCCCGGCGTCGCCGCGGTGGGAGGCGGACTGATGATCCAGGCGGCCGGGAGCCTCCTCGGCGCGATCGGGGTGTCCGGGGCGCCCGGCGGCAAGGAGGACGATGCCTGCGCCGCGGCGGGCATCGCCGCGATCCGGGACAGCCTCGAGCTGTAGGGCGCGCGTCATGCCGCGACTCGCCGCAATCGCACTCATCGTCGGCGCCGCCGCGCTCGCGGCGTGCGACGGCAAGCAGAAGGATTCGGGCACCGCCGACCTGACCCGCGGCGGTGCGCAGGCGATGGAGCGCGCCAAGGACGTCGCGAAGACGCTCGAACAGGGCGCGGCGCGCGCGCGCGCGCGGGAGGACGCCGGCGCGGCGGACGATTCGACGCAGAAAGGCCACGAATGAGCGCAGTGATCGACGGCACGCAGCCGATCCGGTTCTACCGGCCCAACCCCCACGTGCGCACGCCGGCGATGCGCTCGCCGGAGTACGTGCAGATGAGCACCGCGGCGGCGATCACCCTCGGCCTGGTGGCGGGGCAGATGCACCGCGTCTCCTGCACGCACTGCCTCAACCTGCTCGTGACCTACCCGGAGGGCTGCCGCGCGAACTGCGCGTACTGCGGGCTCGCCCGCCACCGCGAGGAGGCGCGCGACTACGCCGACCGCAACTTCATCCGGGTGGACTGGCCGACCGCGCGCTACGACGAGGTGATCGAGCGCGTGCAGGCGGGCTCGGACCGCGGCCGGTTCGAGCGCATGTGCATCTCGATGATCACGCACCCCGAGTCGAACGCCGACACCTACGTGCTGCTCGAGAAGTGGGTGCGCGCGGTGCCGCAGGTGCCGGTGTCGATCCTGTCCAACCCGACCACGCTCGAGCGTGCGGACCTCGTGCGGATGCGCGACCTGGGGGCGGAGATCTTCACCGTCGCGCTCGATGCCGCGACCCCGGCGATCTTCGACCGCACCCGCGGCAAGGGGGTCGACAGCCCGCACAAGTACGAGAAGTACTGGGCGGCGATCGAATGGGCCGCCGCGGTGTTCGGCCCCGAGCGCTTCGGGGCGCACCTCATCTGCGGCATGGGCGAGACCGAGCGCGAGATCCTCGACGCGTGCCAGCGGGTGAAGGACCTCGGCGGGCACAACCACATGTTCGCGTTCTTCCCCGAGCGCGGATCGCTCATGGAGGACTGGCCGGCGGTCGATCGCGGGCAGTGGCGGCGCGTGCAGCTCGCCCGCTTCCTGATCGACTTCCGGGGCGTCCGGGTGGACGCGATGGACTTCGACGCGGACGGCCGGGTCGTCGACTTCGGCGTCGCGCGCGCCGAGCTCGACGCGCTCATCGCGTCGGGCACGCCGTTCCGGACTTCCGGGTGTCCCGGGAAGGACGACGACCGCGTCTCGGCGTGCAACCGGCCCTACGGAGATTCGAGCCCGACGGACATCCTGTCGTTCCCGTTCGCGCCCGCCGCCGAGGACGTTGCGGCGGTGCAGCGCCAGCTCGCCGGCGAACCGGTCCGCGCCGGCCTGCTCGCCGGGGATTGAACTGGTTGCTGGCGACATAAAGACGTTTGCATGGCCGGAGACCCCAATTGAATTAATGTCTCCCGGTCGGTATCAGAACATCGGAATATGCCGATGAACCCGGCGCCCGCCCGCGCGCGGCCGGCGCCTGCGAGGAGGACGACATGGGCGCCACCCCCGACATCGAGGTGATCGACAGCATCATCAAGCAGCGGCTCGACGAGATCCTGCCCGCGAAGCTCGACGAGGCGCTCAAGGCGCGCGCAGCCGACCGCACGCCGTCGATGACGATCATCGCCACGAAGGGCACGCTCGACTGGGCCTACCCGCCGTTCATCCTCTCGTCGACCGCGGCGGCGCTCGGGTGGGACGTGTCGATCTTCTTCACGTTCTACGGCCTGGAGCTGCTCAAGAAGGACATCAGCGGGCTGCAGGTGAGCCCGCTCGGCAACCCGGCGATGCCGATGAAGATGCCGTTCGGCCCGGACTGGTTCAAGTCGATCAAGTGGAACGTTCCGAACGCGGTGCAGTCGATCATCCCCGGGTTCGAGTCGTTCGCGACCACGATGATGAAGATGACGATCAAGAACAAGGGCGTCGCCGACATCGCCGAGTTGCGCAGCCTGTGCCTCGAGGCGGGCGTGAGCATGATCGGCTGCCAGATGACGGTGGACCTCTTCGGTTATTCGCACGGGGACTTCATCCCCGAGGTGAAGGAGTACGTGGGCGCCGCGACCTTCCTGCCGATGGCGAAGGACGCGGACGTGAGCCTGTTCATCTGACGACATTCCGCACCCGGCCCGAGCGAGGTCGGGGCCCGCGCCAGGAGAGCGCTGTCCCAGGGAGGACGAGATGAAGATGAGACACGTTGCGGCCGCCGCCGCACTGGCGGTGCCGCTCGCCGTGCAGGCGACCGACGGCTACTTCACGCACGGCTACGGCATGAAGGCGAAGGGCATGGGCGGGGCCTCGGTCGCCGTCGCCGGTCAGGACGCGTTCGGCGGCGCCAACAACCCCGCGACGATGGCGTTCGCCGGCAACCGGGTCGAAGCCGGCCTCGATCTCTTCAGCCCGTGGCGCAAGGCCTCGCGCAGCGGCGGCGCGATGTTCGGCCTCGACGGGTCGGCCGACAGCGACTCGAACTACTTCGGCGTGCCCGAGGCCGCCTTCAACTACATGGTCCGCCCGGACCTCGCGCTCGGGGTCACCGTGTACGCGAACGGGGGAATGAACACCGACTATCCCAGCGGGCAGCTGCCGAGCCCCGGGATGTGCGGCGCGACGGGTACGTTCAACCTCCTCTGCGGGACCACGGCGCTCGG
>JAGVSZ010000489.1 GCA_019137045.1 Betaproteobacteria bacterium | reverse complement strand
CCGCGCCGCCGCCCGCGCCGGTCAACATCGTCGCCGCCGACGAGGCGGGCATCGCGCGCGCGGCCGAGCTGCTGCGCGCCGGCGAGCTCGTCGCGTTCCCGACCGAGACCGTCTACGGGCTGGGCGCGGACGCGAAGAACGCCGCCGCGGTCGGCAAGATCTACGCGCTCAAGGGCCGGCCCGCCGGGCATCCGGTGATCGTCCACCTCGCCGACGCCGCCCGGCTCGACGACTGGGCGAGCGAGGTTCCCGAGGCTGCGCGCCGGCTCGCCCGCGCGTTCTGGCCCGGCCCGCTCACGCTCGTCCTGAAGCGCGCGCCCCAAGTGCCGGACGCGGTCACCGGCGGCCAGGACACGGTCGGCCTGCGCGTGCCCTCGCACCCGGTTGCGCAGGCGTTGCTGGCCGCCTTCGACGGCGGCGTGGCGGCGCCGTCGGCCAACAAGTTCGGGCGCGTCAGCCCGACGCTGGCCGAGCACGTGTTCGCGGACTTCCAGCTCGCGGTCCCGCTCATCCTCGACGGCGGCGCGGCGGACGTGGGCATCGAATCGACGATCGTCGATCTCGCGGGCGAGCGCCCGCGCCTGCTGCGGCCCGGTGGGGTCGCCGCGGCCGCGATCGAGGAAGTGCTCGGCGCGCCGCTCGCGGCCGCCGACGAGTCGGCCCCGCGCGCGCCGGGGGCGCTGCCCGCGCACTACGCCCCGAAGGCGCACGTGCGGCTCGCGAAGCGGGTCGAGATGCTGGAGGCGATCGCCTCGCACAAGGGGCGCCGCCTGGGCGCGCTCGCGCTCGAGGTGAAGGTGCCGCGGCTGAACCCGGCCCTGCAGCGCGTCGTGCCGGCGATCGCGGCGCAGTACGCGCACGAGCTCTACGCGGCCTTGCGCGCCCTCGACGCCCAGAACGTGGATCTCATCCTCGTCGAAGCGCCGCCCGGCTCGCCGGCCTGGGCGGCGGTGCACGATCGCCTCGCGCGCGCGGCGCGCGGCGCGACCGAAGGCGCGACCTGAGCCCCCGGGGCTAGCCTCCCTTGAACGACGTGAGCTCGTAGGTCGCGCGCACCCCCGGCATCAGCGACCCCATCGGGCAGCCGAAGCGGCGCTCGCAGTACTCCTCGAACACGACGATCTTCGCCGCGCCGCGGATGTCCGGCGCGTACCACTCGGTCTCGGTGCGCTGCGTGATCCCGCGGAAGCTGTCGTAGTCGCCGAGGTACATCGTGCGCTCGACCTTGAGCGCCTTGAACTCCCCGGCGGGCACCTTCACCGTCTCCCAGCCGCGCACCCGGCCGGTGACCCGCATCTCGCGCCGCTCCCCGGTGGCCGGGTCGGTCCGGATCACCCTCTGCGACCAGGCCTTGCCCTCCGCGAGCGGGAACGGCGCGACCTGGAGCGCGGGCTCCATCGTGCCGCGGGCGCGGTCGTTCAGCACGCCCGCGGCCAGCTCGCCCGGACCGCGAAAGAGATCGTCGAACGCGCCGTCCGCGCCGTGCACCGCCACCCGGATCCCGTCCGGACCGGTGGCCGTGACCGCGCGCGTCCAGGTGCCGGTGGGCAGCCGGTTGTAGTTGTCGATGCCGCGGTAGGTCCAGGTGTCGCCGGGCTTGAGCGTGGGCGCGGCAACCTGCGCCGCGACCGGCAGCGCCGCGCCGGCCAGCGCGGCGGCGAGAACGCCGCGCAGCGACGACGAGCGGATCAGGGACATGCGTGCTCTCCTCGGGGTTCGGCGCCGCGCGCGATTGCGCCCGGCCTGCCGCCTGCTACGGACGATTCGCGCGTCCGGATGCAAACAGCGCCGCGGGGCGGCGTGTTCCGCCCGGCGGCGCTGCGAGGAGGCGTCCGTGCTAGGCGCGCTTGGCGGTCTTGGCCGCGGGGGCCGGCTTGGCCGGCGCGGGGGCCGCGGCGGTCGCGCTGTTGGCCGCCGGCGCGAGCTTCGCCCGCCGCGCGAGCAGCGGTCCGAAGTTCTCGAGCGAGAGCAGGTGGGCGTAGATCCGCCCGACGATGCCCTTCTTGAAGAGGTTCTTGTGCTGCGCGGCGTTCAGGTGCTCGAGCTTCGCTTCCTGCACGCGGTACATCCCGGCGAGGTTGATCGGCTGCGCGCCGCTCGCGGGGGTCGCCTGCAGGGTGAACGGCTCGAACAGCTCGTAGTCGGCGAGGATGGCGCACAGCTCGCGCGTGCGCTCGAGGTCGGCCTCGTACTCGCGCAGCAGCTGCTCGATCTGCGTCCAGCGCTGCGTCGGCTTGCCTTCGGCGTCGAAGAGCTGCTCGCCCGTGTCGGAGAGGAACGACTTCTCGACGCAGATGAGGCGGTTCTCCTGCGGCGCGCTGCCCATCGTGACGCGCGCCATGCAGAACGGGAAGCGGCGCACGTACGCGGGAACGTACACCCCCTGCTCCCAGGCGCCGCCGCGCACGAACAGGTTCTCGTTCTGCGCCAGGCCGAGGACCGCGACCGCGGCGTAGCTCTTGCCCTGGTCGTTCGAGGCGAACACGAGCGGGAAGTCGCGCGCCGCCGGCGCGAACTCGATGTAGCTCACCGGCATCGCGTTGGTCTGCGCGCAGAACTCCGGCAGGCTGCCGGGCGCAGGCAGCGCGACGCCCTGGGTCTTCTGCAGCGGCACGATTTCACGGTAGCCGAACGGCGGATTGATCTGCATGCCTTCTCTCCGGGCAGTGGCGGACGGCATGCAGTAGGCCACGGGGCGCCGCGCCGGGCAACCGGAGGGTGGCGGCCCCTGTGGACATTGTGGCGTTCGGGACCCCGTTTCGGTAGAATCGCCCCCTCTTTCGTGGGGTGGTAGCTCAGCTGGGAGAGCGCCGCGTTCGCAATGCGGAGGTCGGGAGTTCGATCCTCCTCCACTCCACCAACATCCCCCAGGCCCAGCTCCAATCGCAGGCGGCCCGCCCGGCCCGAGGCGTCCCGTGCCCATCGCAGCGACGACGAAGCGCAACTTCTACAAGGACTCGGTCGCGCTGATGCGCGTCGCGCAGGCGATCGGCACCCGTGCGGGCGTGACCCGCGTGTCCCTGCTCATGGGCACGCCGGCGAACCGGGACATCCTCGCGCAGGGCGGGCTGCTCGTCGCCGAGCTCGCCGCCGCCGCGCCGGCCGACCTGATGATCCTGGTCGAAGGCGCGGAGGACGCGCTTGCGCCCGCGCTGGCCGCGATCGACGAGGCGCTCGCCGGGCGCGCGACCGCGCCCGCGGGCGAGCGCGCGGAGCTCGCGCCGCGCTCGATCGCGATGGGCGTCGAGCGGCTCGAGCACGCGACGCTCGCGCAGATCTCGGTGCCCGGCCCGTACGCCGCCGCCGAAGCGCTGAAGGCGCTCAAGCGCGGCCTGCACGTGTTTCTCTTCAGCGACAACGTGCCGCTCGCGCAGGAGCAGGCAGTGAAGCGGCTCGCCGCGAGCAGGAACCTGCTGGTGATGGGTCCGGACTGCGGCACCGCGCTCATCGCGGGCGTGCCGCTCGGCTTCGCCAACGCGGTGCGACGCGGGGCCATCGGGATCGTGGGCGCCTCGGGCACCGGGATGCAGGAAGTGAGCTGCCGCATCCACGCGCTGGGCGAGGGCGTGTCGCACGCGATCGGAACCGGCAGCCGCGACGTGTACGACGAGATCGGCGGCACGACGCTCCTCGCCGGGCTGGCGCTGCTGGCACGCGACCCCGGCACGCGCGTGATCGTGATCGTGTCGAAGCCCCCCGCGCCGGCGGTGGCCGAGCGCGCGCTCGCCGCGGCGCGCGCGTGCGGCAAGCCGGTCGTCGCGCTGTTTCTCGGCGCGCCGCTCGCCGGCGGCGGGAACGTGCACCCGGTCGCGACGCTCGAGGACGCGGCGACGACGGCGGTGGCCGTGGCGCGCGGCGAACGGGCGGCGCCGCGCGCGGGCGCGGTCGAGGCGCCCGCCGCGAAGCTCGCCCCGACCCAGCGCTTCCTCCGCGGGCTCTACTCGGGCGGCACCTACTGCACGGAGGCGCAGTACGTCTGGCGGGACGCCGGAATCGCGACCTGGTCGAACGCGCCGGCGGACAAGAAGTTCGCGCTGCCGCACGGTGCGCCGAGCCGCGACCACACCGCGATCGACCTCGGCGCCGACGAGTTCACCGTCGGCCGGCCACACCCGATGATCGACTTCGCCGCGCGCACCGAGCGGCTGCTCGCTGAAGCGCAGGACCCCGCGGTCGCGGCGATCATTCTCGACGTCGTGCTCGGCTACGGCGCGCACGCCGATCCCGCGGGCGAGCTCGCGCCCGCGGTGCGCGAAGCGCGCGCGACCGCGGCGCGCGCGGGGCGCGATCTCGCCGTGCTCGGCTTCGTCTGCGGCACCGACGACGATCCGCAGGGGCTCGCGGCGCAGGCGGAGAGGCTGCGCGCGGCGGGAATGACCCTCGCCCCCGGATCGACCGCCGCGGCGCGGCTCGCGGCGCGGATCGTCGCCGGCCGCTGAGGCGCGCGGCGTGCGCTTCGACCCCAAGCTGGTCGTGGTCGCCTTCGGCGGCAACGCGGTCTATCCGCCCACCATCAAGGGCACGGCGCAGGAGCAGCTCGACATCATGGAGGCGGCCTGCGAGCACCTGGTGCCGGTGTTCCGGGCCGGCTACCGCGCGGTGCTCACGCACGGCAACGGCCCGGTCGTCGGCAACATCCTCTTCCGCATGGCGCGCACCTCGCGCGAGCTCGAGCCGATGCCGATGGACGTCTGCGTCGCGCACTCGCAGGGCGGCATGGGCTACATGCTGCAGCAGAGCCTCGCCAACGTGCTCGCGCGCCACGGCATGGACGTGTCGGTGTCGTCGATCGTGACCGAGGTCGAGGTCGCGCCGGACGATCCCGCGTTCACGCATCCGACCAAGCCGGTCGGCAAGTTCTTCTCGCGGGAGGAGGCCGCGCGCATCGCCGCGGAGACCGGCTGGGACTTCGTGGAGGATTCCGGGCGCGGCCATCGCCGCGTGGTGCCGTCCCCGGTCCCGCTGAGGATCCTGGACGCGCCGGCGATTCGCGCGCTGCTCGGTGCGGGCGTGATCCCGGTTGCCGCGGGCGGGGGCGGCATTCCGGTGGTGCGCGACGGAGCGCGCTACCGCGGCGTCGCGGCGGTGATCGACAAGGACCTGACGAGCGCGCTGCTCGCGGCCGACGTCGGCGCCGGGACGCTCGTGATGCTCACCGGCGTCGAGCGCGTCGCGCTCGACTTCGGCCGACCCTCCCAGCGCCCGGTGGACCGCATGACCGCCGCCGAGGCGCGCGCGCATTTCGCGGACGGACAGTTTCCGCCCGGCAGCATGGGGCCGAAGATCGCCGCGGCGCTGCGCTTCATCGAACGCGGCGGGCCGCGCGCGCTCATCACGTCGCTCGAGCGGCTCGACGCCGCGCTCGAGCGCCGGGCCGGCACGGAGATCGTGCCGTGACCGGCGTGCTCGCGATCGGACGCAAGGCGCGCGCGGCGCTGGCGGCGAGCGGCGGCATCGCGCGCCCGCTCGCGGCGTTTCCCGACGCGCCGTACTTCGACGCCGCGGGCGAGATCGTCTGGATCGGCGCGCAGCTGCCGGCGCGGCATCCGCGCGCGGTGCTGACCGCG
>JAGVSZ010000237.1 GCA_019137045.1 Betaproteobacteria bacterium | reverse complement strand
CACCTCGACCATGCCGACCGAATCGAGGGCCCAGATCTCGCGCCCCCCGCTCTCCGCCTGCACGAGAATTCGTCCCTCGCGCTGCGGCGGGGGCGCGGCGCGCGCCGCCGGCGCGCTGCGCAGCCGCTCGGCGGCCGCACGCGCCGTCATCCCCGCTGCCACGCCGCACGCGGCGGCCGGCGCGTTGACGCGCGACACGATCCCGCGCTCGAGCGCGTCGGCCCCATCGCCGATGCGCGCGGAGTCGTGCGCCACCGCCGCGGCGGCCATGCCCAACGCCTCGAGGTACGCGAGCCCGGCGATTCCGGCGTCGTCCTTGCCCACGCCCGCATCGTTCAGCACCACTGCGCGCACTCCGGCGCGCGCCGCATAGCACGCGGCGATCACGCCGGCGTGCGAGCCGGCGACGAGCACCGCGCCGCGCGCATCCGGTCCGAGCTGCGTCACGCTCTCCGCGACGACGATTGCGGTCACGGCGCTCGCTCCTGCGCCGGGAAGCGGATCGGCCCGGCGAGATCGGGCCGCCGGCCGCGCTTGCCGGCATAGAAGGCGCGGATGCGCGCGAGGTCGCTCTCCTCGTCGCCCGCGAGGTCGATCCAGCCGCCGATGCCCGCCTCGCGCCGCGCGTAGTCGATGAACCCGAGGCCGAGCGGCACGTGCGCGGCGAGCGCGAGGCGGTAGAACCCGGACTTCCAGTGCGCCGCCCGCCCGCGCGTGCCCTCGGGCGTGAAGACGACGTGGAACTCGCCCCGGCGCGCGAACTCCTGCACGAGCTGCGCGACGAACCCGGTGGCCTCGCGGCGATTGACCGGGATGCCGCCCACGCGCGCGAGCCAGCGCCCGAACACGCCGCGGAACAGCGTGTCCTTGGCGGCGAAGTGGCAGCGGATGCCCGCGACCGAGCGCGCGAGCAGGCCCAGCACGAAGTCCCAGTTCGAGGTGTGCGGATAGACGATGATCACCGACTTCGGCGCGGGCGGCGGCACGAACACGAGCCGCCAGCCGGCGAGCTTCATCAGCACCGCCGAGACCCGGGCGCCGACGCCGAGCCGCAGCGACTGCGTGGCCGCGCTCATCCCGCGCCGCCGGGCGGGTCGACGCGCAGCCAGAACGTGACCGGCCCGTCGTTGACGAGCGCCACCTGCATGTGCGCGCCGAAACGGCCGGTCGCGACGCGCGGGTACGCGCCGCGCGCCCGCGCCACCACGAGCTCGTAGAGCGCGCGTCCCCGCTCCGGGTCGGCCGCGGGCGAGAAGCCCGGACGGTTCCCGCCGCGCGTGTCGGCGGCGAGCGTGAACTGGGGAACGATCAGCACCCCGCCCGCGACGTCGCGCACGCTGCGGTTCATCCTGCCGGCGCCGTCGGCGAACATGCGCAGGCCGAGCATCCGCTCGACGAGCCGCCCGGCGCCCGCCTCCTCGTCGCCGCGCTCGGCGCACACGAGGGCGAGCACCCCGGCGCCGATCTCGCCCACGACCGCGCCGTCGATCCGGACGCGCGCCTCCGCGACGCGCTGCAGGAGCGCGATCACAGGTAGCCGAGCGCGCGCGGCACGAACAGCACGATCTCCGGCACGAACGTAAGCGCCAGCAGCACGGTGGTCATCGCCAGCACCAGCCACAGGCACCAGACGATCGTCGACTCGATCGTGATTCCCGCGAGACGGCAGGTGATCATCAGGTTGACCGCCGTCGGCGGCGTGAACTGCCCGATCGCGACGTTCAGCGTGATGATGACGCCGAGCCAGACGAGGTCCCAGCCGTAGGCCATCGCCACCGGCAGCAGGAACGGCAGGAAGATGAAGTAGGTCGCAGTGGCGTCGAGCGCGGTGCCCGCGACGAGCAGCATCGCCGTGATCGCGAGCAGCACCGCGACCTCGCTCGTGCCGGTGCCGGTGAGCCACTGCGCGAACGCGTTGAACACCCCGATCGTGTCGACCGCCCAGCCGAACAGGCTCGCGAGCCCGACCATGAGCAGGATGACCGCGGAGATCTCCGCCGCCTCGGCGAAGAGATCCCACACCTGGCGCCAGCCGAGCGACCGGTACGCGAGCATGCCGACCGCGAGCCCGTAGGCCACCGCGACCACCGCCGCCTCGGTCGGGGTGAAGAACCCGCTGCGCATCCCGCCCAGGATCACCACCGGCGCGAGCAGCCCCCAGCCGGCCGCCCTGAAGCTCGGCCAGAACGCCGGCTTCCCGGCGCGGTCGTCGGCGCCCCAGCCGTGGCGCCGCGCGAAGAGCACGCTCGCCACCATCAGCGCCAGGCCGGCGAGCAGGCCGGGCACGAGCCCGGCGGCGAAGAGCGCCTGCACGCTCGCCTGCGGGACCAGGATCGAGTACACGATGAGCGCGATCGACGGCGGGATCACGATCGCGGTCGATCCGCCGGCCGCGATCAGGCTCGCGCTGAACTCGCGCGGGTAGCCGGCGCGCGTCATCGCCGGGATCATGATCGCGCCCACCGCGGCGGAGTCGGCCGGCCCGGAGCCCGAGATCCCCCCGAGCACCATGCACACGAGCACCGCGGCGACCGCGAGCCCGCCGCGGCGCCGCCCGACGATCGACTCGGCGAGGACGACGAGCCGACCGGCCACGCCGGAGCGCTCGAAGATGAGCCCGGCGAGAATGAACACCGGGATCGCGATCAGGGGGTACTTCGCGATGCCGCTGTACACGGTGGTGGGGACCGACATGATCCCCATGTGCGCGGCGACGATAACCGACACCCCGGAGAGGCCGAGCGCCACCGCGAGCGGCACCCCCGCGCACATCAGCACGACGAAGACGCCGAAGAGCAGCCAGCTCATTGCGTGCGCTTCCGCCAGACGTGCACGAAGCCCTGCGCGATGCGCACGATCACCGCGGCGGCGAGGATAGGCAGCCAGACGGTGTACAGCCATTGCGGCGCGCCCAGGCCGGGCGAGGTGACCTCCATGTCGAAGTCGTCCCACGCCATGCGCACGCCGAACCAGCACAGCAGCGCGAGCATGAGGGCGCTCGCCGCCAGCCCGAACAGCAGGCAGCGCCGGCGCCAGCGCCACCCGAGCTTGTCGGTGAAGAAGGTGACCGCGATCTGGTTGCCGTCGAGGAACGCCTTCGCCGAGCCGACGAACGTGAGGAAGACGAGGAGGAAGACCGACACCTCCTCGGTGAACGCGAACGAGATGTCGGTGAAGTAGCGCACCAGCACGTTCGCGAGCGTGATCGCGACCATCGCCGCCATGGCCGCGGCGCCGAGGAAGCGCTCGGCGCGGAAGCGCGCCCCCGGCGGCAGCGTCGGCGGCGGGCCGGTGGAGAACTCGGTCTCGCGCACGGGATCGGCTCGCGCGACGCGCGCCGCGGCTGCGCCCCGGCGCGCGTCCCTTCAGGCCGCGCAGCGCGCTACTTCTTGCGCGCGGCCACCGAGGCCTCGGCCTTCTTCACCAGGTCCGGGCCGATCTGTTTCGCCCACTTCTCGTAGACCGCCCGCGTCGCCTTCACGAAAGCGGCGCGCTCCTCGGGCGTGAGCTTCACGACGTTCACGCCGAAGCCCTCGATCGTCTTGTGCACCGCCGGCGAGGCGCCGGTCATGCCCTCGCGCGCGAGGTCGACGCAGTACTTGCCGGCCTCGAGCGCGGCCTGGCGCACGATCGCCTGGTCTTCCTTCGACCAGCTCGCCCACACGTCCTTGTTCACGACGAAGATGAGCGGGTCGGCGACGTAGCCCCACAGCGTCACGTTCTTCTGCCCGACGGTGTGCAGCTTCGCGGCGGTGAAGATGGTGAGCGGGTTCTCCTGCCCGTCGACCGCGCCGGAGGCGAGCGCCGGCTGCGCGTCGGCCCAGCTCATCTGGGTCGGGTTGGCGCCGAGCGCGGTGAAGGTGTCGAGGAAGAGCGGCGAGCCGACCACGCGGAACTTGAGGCCCTTCATGTCCGCCGGGGTGCGGATCGGGCGCTTCGAGTTGGTCACCTCGCGGAACCCGTTCTCGCCCCAGGCGAGCGGCACGACGCCCGCCTTCTCCAGGATCGCGAAGATGTCCTTGCCGACCGGCCCCTGGGTGAGCGCGTCGATCGCGGCGTAATCGGGCATCAGGAACGGCAGCGAGAACACGTTGAGCTGCCGGATCTGCGGCGACCAGTTGATGGTGGAGCCGATGGCGAGGTCGATGACCCCCTGCCGGATCGCGCTGAACTCGCGCGTCTGGTCGCCGGCGACGAGCGAGGTGCCCGGATACATCTTGATGTTGATGCGGCCGCTGGTGCGCTGGCGCACGAGGTCGGCCCAGCGCTCGCCGGCCTTGCCCCAAGGGAAGGCGGTGCCGACGACCGTCGAGAGGCGGTATTCGGCGGCGTACTTGGTCTGCGCCGCGGCCGGCAGCGACCAGCCGGCGACGAGCGTGGCAGCGGCGATCGCCGCGACGGTGAGCATGCGCTTCATGACGACTCCTCTGGTGGCGTGAACATCCCGGCCCGGAAGCTAGCCCCGGGCGGCGGACCGGTGCCGCCCGCCGACGGCGGCGAGCGCGTCGATCGCGGCGAGGATGCGGTCGGTGCCGACGCGCGCCTCGTCCTCGAGCGGTTTCGAATACCCGACCGGCACGCGCGGCGCGCCGAGACGCCTGACGGCGATGCCGAGCGTCTCGGCGGCGGTCGCGGCGATCTCGGCGCCGAACCCCGCGGCCTGGATCGCCTCGTGCGCGACGAGCAGGCGCTTGGTCTTCGCGCAGGAAGCGAGCACCGTCTCGCGGTCCCACGGCCAGATCGTGCGCAGGTCGATCACCTCGACCGAGATCCCGGCCTGCGCCGCCGCGTCCGCCGCCTCGAGCGCGCGATGGAGGGTGCTCGACCAGGTGACCAGCGTGAGGTCGGAGCCGGGACGGCGCACCGCCGCCTCCCCGAGGCGCACGCGCAGGCCGTCGGGCACCTCGCCTTCCAGGCCCCAGAGCTCCTTGTGCTCCATGTAGACGACCGGGTCCCCGCTCGCGATCGCGGCGTGCAGCAGCGCGTAGTTGTCGGCCGGCGTCGACGGCGTCACCACGACCACTCCGGGCAGGTGCGCGAACCACGCCTCGAGCGACTGCGAGTGCTGCGCGGCGGACGCGCCCCACAGCCCGTTCGGCATGCGCGCGACGAGCGGCACCCGGCCCTGCCCGCCGAACATGTAGCGCGCCTTCGCCGCCTGGTTGACGATCTCGTCCATCGCGCACAGCGCGAAGTCCACCACCCGCATCTCGACCACCGGCTTCAGGCCGTTCAGCGCCATGCCGACCGCAGCGCCCATGATCGTCGCCTCGGAGATCGGCGTATCGATCACCCGCTGCGGGCCGAATTCCTGCGCGAGGCCGCGGTACTGGGCGAAGATCCCGCCGCGGCCGACGTCCTCGCCGAGCGCGACCACGCGCGCATCGGCGCGCATCGCCTCCGCGAGCGCGGCGCAGGCAGCCTGGGCGTACGTGAGCCGCGGCATCGTCAGTACCAGCGCCCCGCGCCGGCGTCCTGGACCTCGGCGTAGGCCGCGGCCGCCTGCGGCCACGGCGCCGCGTGCGCGGCCGCGACCGCGGCGGCGATCTCGCGCTCGGCCTCCGCGCCGATGCGCTCGATCTCCGCGGCG
>JAGVSZ010000300.1 GCA_019137045.1 Betaproteobacteria bacterium | reverse complement strand
CGCGCCGCGCAGCTCGGCCCAGCTCGCCGCGCCCGGCTCCGGCGGCAGGACGTGCACGAGCTCGAGCCGCGCGCCGCCGGCGCGGGCGAGCTGCGCCGCCCGCCGCACCGCCATCGAGGCCGCGCGGGAGAAGTCGGTAGCCGCCAGAATCGCTTTCACCGTGCCATTGTCGGGGCGCCGGGCACGCGGGACCAGTCTTTCCTCCGCAATGCTGTGTTTCCGGGGACGCGACGGCGCGCGCGCGGACGCGGCCCGCCGGTGCTCACAGCCCTTCGCTCACGATCCTGCGGCGGATGTGCTCGATCGCGCGCGAGGGACTCAGGTGCTTCGGGCAGACCTCGGTGCAGTTCATGATCGTCCGGCAGCGGTAGAGCCGGTAGGCGTCGTCGAGGAACTCCAGCCGCTCGGCGGTGGCGCGGTCGCGGCTGTCGGCGATGAAGCGCATCGCCTGCAGCAGCGCCGCCGGCCCGAGGAAGCGCTCGGGGTTCCACCACCACGACGGGCAGAACCCGGTGCAGGCGCCGCACAGGATGCACTCGTACAGGCCGTCCAGCGCCGCGCGCTCCTGCGGCGATTGCAGGCGCTCGCGCGCGGGCGGCGGCTCGTCGTTCACCAGGTACGGGCGGATCGCGTGGTAGTGCGCGAAGAACGTGCTCATGTCCACGACGAGGTCGCGCACGACCGGGAACCCGGGCAGCGGGCGCAGCGTGACCGGCTCCTTCAGGTCCGCGAGCCGGGTGATGCAGGCGAGCCCGTTGCGGCCGTTGATGTTCATCGCGTCCGAGCCGCACACGCCCTCGCGGCAGGACTTGCGGAACGCCAGGCTGTCGTCCTGCGCGCGCAGCCGCACGAGCGCGTCGAGCAGCATGCGGTCGTGCGGGTCGAGCGCGAGCTCGTATTCCTGCATGTAGGGACGCGCGTCGCGCTCGGGATTGAAGCGGTAGATCGAGAATCGCATCTTCCGCTCCCGCGCTACAGCGCGACCACCGCCAGCGCCACCCACGCCCCGGCCGCGGCGAGCCCCGCGCCGACGAGCGCGAGCACCCCGATCCGCAGCGCGGGCGGGTGCAGGTAGTCCATGGCGACGTCGCGCAGCCCGACCCAGGCGTGCAGCAGCAGCGCCGCGGTGAAGAGCAGGACCGCGAGGCGCATCCCGCCGGCGCCGATCCAGCTCCGCCACGCTTCGTAGGACGACGGCGCGTCCGCGGCGAACCGGGCGAGCACCACGACCAGGAAGAGCAGCATGTACACGGCGGTGAGCCGCTGGAGCAGCCAGGCCCGCGTGCCGCTCGTCACCGCCCTCACAGCAGCGCTCCCGCGGCGAGCACGGCGAGCGCGAGGCCCGCGAGATTGGCGGTCCACGCGCTCGCGCGCGCGGCGCCGAGCCGCGAGCCCGCGCCGACGTCCATCAGCAGGTGGCGCACGCCGGCGAGCAGGTGATGCGCGAACGCCCAGACGACGAGCACGAGCGCGGCGCGGACCGGAAGCGGCGCGAGCCAGCGCGCCGCCTCCGCGTAGCCCTCCGCGCCCGCGAGCGAGCGCGCGAAGAGCGCGATGAGCAGGGGGAGCGCGACGGCGAGGGCGACCCCCGAGACGCGGTGCCCGATCGAGCAGATGGCGCCCACCGGGAAGCGGATGCGGCTGAGGTCGAGGAAGCGCGCCCTGCGCGCGGTCTGCGGCATCGGGATCTCCGTCACGGCGCGCCGCCTGCGTGCGCGAGCCACCGCTTGAACTCGCAGTATGCCTCCACGAAGCGGCGCCGGTACTCGGGCAGGCGCGCGAAGTGCCCGGGCGTGAGCACCGCGCGGCGGTAGATGCGCAGGGTGCGCCGCGCCCACGCCTCCGCGGCCTCGACGCCGTCCCTGCGCACGAGGAACTCGAGCCGGTCCCGCTCGCTCCAGGTTGCGTCCATCATCGCTCTCCCGTCGGGCGGCGCGACCCGCGGCCGGCCGGATCGCGGCGGAACATCGCGCGCCACCGCCACGGCGCGACCCGTCCGCCCCCGCGCGGCCTCACGCCGCCTTCGCCAAAGCGCCTCCCGCAGACCCTGGAGCCTGCGCCCGGCGTCCCTGGTTCGGAGCAGCGGGCACGGCGTCATCCGGCGCGGCGCTCGCGGCGGCCTTCAGCCCGTCCGCGTACTCGGCCGCCATCCGCCCGAATTCCTGGCAGAGATACGAAGCGGACTCGCTCATCCGCGTCCAGTGGGCGATCAGCGCGTCGGCCGCGGTGCTGCCGGACGCCGGCGCCGCCTCCGCGCCGACCGCAGCCCTGGCCTCCGCCATCCGCCGCGCCCAGAACGACTCGAACGCGTCCATGTTCAGTCGATGCGCGCGCTCGCAGCTCTCGAGCGCGAACCACGCGAGCTGCTCGCAGAACCCGACATGAGCGCGGCCCAGCGCGGTAAGCGATTCCATCATCAGGGGCATTGACGTCTCCTTTCGTCGTTCATCCAGGGTCGCGACGGCAGGCAGCGCGGCGCCGGGCGCGTCGACCCCGGCCCGGTCTGCAATACGGGTAGATCCGCCCGTCGGCCGGTTGGTTCCGCTGCCCGTCGAGGCAGTTCGATGCTAGCGACCGGCGGCCCCGCCGCAAAGCGCACGAACGCGAACCACACCGTTTCCGCCCCGGCGCCGCGCGCCGGCGCATCTTCACCGCGTCAGGCGTGCAGCGCGGCGAGGTTTCCGGCGGACTCGGGTTGATAGCTCACGTCCTCGACGCGCAGACGCCTTCGGGTCCCGTCGGGGAAGTCCCACTCGATCGCCTGGCCGACCGACAGGCCGATCAGCGCCGCGCCCACCGGCGCCAGCACCGAGACCCTGCCCTTGCCCGCGTCCGCCTCGATCGGGCAGACGATCGTCACCAGGCGGCGCGCGCCGGTCGACTCCTCGACGTAGAGCACGCGCGAGTGCAGCGTCACGACCTCGCGCGGGACCGCGTCGGGCGCGACGACGATCGCGCGCTCGAGCTCGCGCTGCAGGTCGTCGTGCGGCAGGAGCCCGCGCAACAGCGCGAGATCGGGCTCGGTGATTATCAGCAGGTCCTGCGCCATCGAACGCCTCCCTGTGCGGCCACGCGGCCGCACCGCGCGGCCGCCTGCACGAGGCGACGAATGATAGTGAGGGCCGCAGCGCGCGATAAGTACCCGCGGCCGACACGCCGCGTTTCTGGATGGGAGACACCGATTCCTGCGGCGGACATCGGCGCCTCGCGCGCACCGCGGGCGCGCGGAAGCTCAGCGCCCGGTGTACTTCGAAGGTGCGCGCGTGCGCTCGCGGTGCTGCTGGCAGGCGAGGCAGCGCTTGGCGGTCGGGTAGGCCGCGAGCCGATCGTAGCCGATGGAGTCGCCGCAGTCGATGCACACGCCGTAGCGCCCGGCCTGCAGTCGCTCCTCCGCCGCTATGATGTCGCGCACTTCTCCCACGTCGCGCACGACCTCGGCCTCCCTGACGTCGCGCACGAGGCTCGCGAACGATTCGTCCCCCGCGTCGCCCGTGCCGCCCAGGAGATCGGCGTAGCGCTCCTGGCCCGAGCGCGCGAGCGCCTGGCGGATCTCCTCGAGCAGGCGCGCCTTGCGTTCCCGGATCCGTCCGGTCAGGTGTGCGAGCTGTTCGCTGGTCAGACTGTTCATGCCGGTCAACCTACCATCGAGCCGGACGCCGACGTTGATCGGCGTCAAATGGCCGGACCGGCGCCGGCGCTTGGTCCGCAAGTCGGGCCGCGATGAGCGGCGCGGCGGTGAACGCAGCGTTTCCGGATCGAAGACGGTGCGGTCCCGCGCGCAGTCCGCTCAGCGCTCCAGCACGTAGGTCCCCGGCGCGGGGCCGAGCGGCCGCAGCCCCGCGTCCGGCGCGCCCATCGCCGGCGGCGCGACCTGCGCGCCCGAGTGCGCGGCGAGCCAGCCCTGCCACGCCGGCCACCACGAACCCTCGTGCCGCGCCGCGGTG
The DNA here is from genome assembly GCA_019137045.1 of Betaproteobacteria bacterium. GTDB lineage: Bacteria > Pseudomonadota > Gammaproteobacteria > Burkholderiales > SG8-39 > JAGVSZ01. The sequence goes on along the minus strand of JAGVSZ010000300.1, from coordinate 1,665 downwards.
GCGAGGTAGGCGTCCGGATCGACGTACTTGCCGTCGTAGTCCCGCTGCGCCCGCCGGTAGCTCCCCTTCTGCCCGCCCGGCTCGCTCACCACCCCGGTGTTGTGACCGCCGCTCGCGAGCACGAAGGTGATCTCCGCGTCGGTCAGGAGGTGCAGCTTGTAGACCGAGCGCCAGGGCGCGACGTGGTCGCGCTCGGTGCCGACGCAGAAGATCGGCGCCCGCACGTCGGTCAGCGCCACCGGCCGCCCGCCCACCTCGAAGCCGCCCTCGGCGAGATCGTTGCGCAGGTAGAGGCTGCGCAGGTACTGCGAGTGCATCCGGTAGGGCATCCGCGTGCCGTCGGCGTTCCACGCCATCAGGTCGCTCATCGGGGCGCGCTCGCCCAGCAGGTATTCGCGCACCATGCGCGACCACACGAGGTCGTTCGAGCGCAGCAGCTGGAACGCGCCCGCCATCTGTCCCATGTCGAGGTAGCCGCGCTCCCACATCATGTCCTCGAGGTAGGTCACCTGGCTCTCGTCGATGAACAGCGCGAGCTCGCCCGGCTCGGTGAAATCGGTCTGAGCGGTGAGCAGCGTGAGCGTCGCGAGGCGCTCGTCGCCGTCGCGCGCCAGCGCCGCCGCGCCGATCGCGAGCAGCGTGCCGCCGATGCAGTAGCCGGCGGCGTGCAGGCGCGCGCCCGGCGCGATCGCCGACACCGCGTCGATCGCGTCCAGCAGGCCGAGGCGCAGGTAGTCGTCCATCCCGAGGTCGCGCTCCGCGCGCGTCGGGTTCTTCCACGAGATCGCGAACACCGTGTGGCCGCGGTCGACCAGGTACTTCACGAGCGAGTTGTGCGGCGAGAGGTCGAGGATGTAGTACTTCATGATCCAGGCCGGCACCACGAGGACCGGCTCGGGGTGGACGCGCGCGGTGGTCGGCTCGTACTGGAGCAGCTCGATCAGCCGGTTGCGGAACACCACCTTGCCCGGGGTGACCGCGACGCGCTCGCCGACCGCGAATGCCTCGGTGCCGACCGGCGGCTTGCCCGCGGCGAGCCGCTCCCAGTCGGCGAGGAAGTTCATCCAGCCGAGGAGGAAGTTCGTCCCGCCCGTCTCGAGCGCCCGGACGGTCACTTCCGGGTTGGTCGCCACGAAGTTGCTCGGCGCCACCATGTCCAGCAACTGGCGCGCGACGAAGGTGGTCACCTCCTCGTGGTGCTGCGACACGCCGCGCACGCCGGTCGTGAAGCCGTGGATCCACTGCTGGTAGAGCAGGAAACCCTGGTGGATGACGTTGTACGGCCAACCCGACCAGGCCGGCGCGCTGAAGCGGCGGTCCTGCGCCAGCGGCTCGATGCACGGGGGGCAGTCGCCCGTCTGCGCCCGCGCCGCGTACTCCGCGAGCCGCTGCGCCTTGCGCACGGCCTTGCGCGCGAGCAGCTCGTGCTTGTCCGGCGCGATCAGGAAGTGCACCAGCCAGTCGGCGTAGGCAAGCATCAGCGACGCGGGCGAGATCCCGAGCGTGCGCCGCGCGAGCTGCGCGCGCCGCCAGCGCGCGTCGTCCGCGGCCGCGGAGCGGGGCTGCAGTTCGGATAGATCCATGGAGGCTCCCTTCGTCCGTCGCGCGCAACGACTCGATGCTAGCGACGCGGCGCGCGGCCGCTAAGCACGCGCCCCGAATCGC
>JAGVSZ010000493.1 GCA_019137045.1 Betaproteobacteria bacterium | reverse complement strand
AGGGCGAGGAAGAAGGTGCAGACGAGCAGCAGCTCGACCAGCTCGTAGGTGCCGTGGATCGGGTTCGCCCCGAGCTTGCGCAGCACGACGTCGGCGACGATCAGCAGCATCATCGCCGCCAGGAACGCGGCCGACACCCAGCCGCAGAGCCTGGCGACGAACGCGCGCGGGTCCTTCATGGCCCGGACGTGGCGCGGCGGCCGCCGCGCCGCGCGGCACTCGCGCGCAGCGTCAGTTCCAGAAGCTCTTCGAGGTCTTCGAGTGCTTGTCCGCGAGGCTGCGCATCTGCTCGTACACCGCGCGCGCCGGCAGCCCCTTGTCCTCGAGCTCCTTGATCTTGGCGAAGGTGACCTGGCTCCCGACCCGCCGCACCTTGGCGTCGTCCTCGGGCGAGAAACGGATCGCCTGGCCGCCGCCGTCGAGCAGGGCCTTCTTGCCCGGCGCGTCGAGCCCGTCCCAGGCCTGGCCGATCTCCCGCTCCCTGCCGGTGGTCGTGTCGATCACGAGCTTCTTCAGGTCCGGCGGCAGCTTGTTCCAGAAGTCCTCGTTCATCGCCAGGCCGAAGCTCGTCACGTAGGCGTAGAGCTCGGTCGAGTACCGGATCGTCCCGCCCAGCTTGAACGCGATGCCGGCACCGCCGTAGTCGATGAACACGCCGTCGATCGTACCCTTCTGCAGCTGCTCGGCGATCTCGGTCGGGGGCACCCCGACCGGGGTGGCGCCGAGCGCCTGCACGAAATCTCGCACCGTCGGCGATGCGAACCGCAGGCGCATGCCCTTGAAGTCGTCCATGGTCCGAATCGGCTTCTTGGTGGTGTGCGGGCCGCCGGGCTGGTGCGTGAAGAGGATCAGCACCTTGACCCCCTTGTGCTCGGCGTCGAGGTACTTCTGCCGCAGGCCCGGGTCGTTCAGCACCTTGGTCCCGATCTCGGCGCTGCCGACCATGAACGGCAGGCTGATGATCTCGGTGAGCGGAAAGCGGCCCGGCGTGCCGCCGTGCAGGAACCACGACACGTCCGCCTGCCCGGTGCGCGCGAAATCGTAGTGCTGCGGCGTCGGGCCCATCTGCGCGCCGGGGAAGCGCTTCACCACGATGCGCCCGTTGGACCCCTTCTCGAGCTGCTCGGACCAGTTGATGAGCCACTTCGACATCGCGTGCTGGTCGCCCACGTAGTAGGCGAGCTTCAGCTCGATCTTCTGCTGCGCGTGGGCCGCGGTCGCGAGCGCGGCCGCGGCGGCGAGCGCGAGGGCGGAACGGACGAGCGTGGCGATCATCGGGGTCTCCTCCTGAGGTCGGGGGATTATAGGGGCGCGATTCGGGCCCGCGCGGCCGCGCCGCGCGGCCGCCCGCCGCGCAGGCGCTGACCGTCGCCGCTCCCGTTTGACGCGCTGCGGCGAAAACTCGTAGAATCCGCCGGTTTTGCGCGGGGGGCGGCCACCGTCCATGCGACTGCTGCGGATGCGGCCGATTCGCGTTGTGCTCCGGTGGCAGGGGATCGTCACTGCCGCGCTCACCGTCATCGCCTGGGCTGCTTCGGGACGGCACGGCGCCACGTCCGCCGCGCTCGGCGGGCTCACCGGCATCGCCGCCGCGGTGGCCTTCGCGGTCGTCGCGTCCCTCGGGGGCGCGCGCGACGCCGGCACCGCGCTCCTCGCGGCGCTGCGCGCCGAGGCGGTGAAAGTTGCGCTCGTCGTCGTACTGTTGTGGCTCGTGCTGTCAACGTATAAGGAAGTCGCGATCGTCTGGTTCATCGGATCGTTCATCGCATCCGCGCTGATCCTGTCCATCGCTCCCGCCGTCCGCGAACGCTAGCGCCCTCACCGCCTGCCGCGCCCGACCATGGCTGCCGAACAAGTCACCCCCACCTCGTACATCACCCACCACCTCACGTTCAACGCCAAGTCGATCGGCGACGGCGGCTTCTGGACCCTGCACGTCGACTCGATCGTCACCGCGGTGGTGCTCGGCCTGGTCGGCATCGGCTTCATCTGGTGGGTGGTGCGCAAGGCGACGCCCGGCGTGCCCGGCAAGCTGCAGGCGTTCGTCGAGCTGATGATCGAGTTCGTCGACGATCAGGTGAAGGACACCTTCACCCACGGCGATCGCCACAAGTTCGTCGCGCCGGTCGCGCTCACGGTGTTCGTGTGGGTGGTGCTGATGAACGCGATGGACTTCATCCCGGTCGACTGGATCGCATGGTTCACCGAGCACGTCCTGCACCAGGACAACTGGCGCCCGGTGCCGACCGCCGACGTCAACACCACCTTCGCCCTGGCGCTTTCGGTGTGGCTGCTGATGATCTTCTTCAGCATCCAGGTGAAAGGCCTGGGCGGGTGGCTGCACGAGATCTTCTGCGCGCCGTTCGGCGTCAAGCCGCTCTGGCTCGCGCCGCTGCTGATCGTGTTCAACCTGCTCTTCAACATCGTCGAGTACGTCTCCAAGCCGCTGTCGCACTCGCTGCGGCTGTTCGGCAACATGTACGCGGGCGAGATCATCTTCATCCTGCTGTGGATCTGGGCCGCGACCGGCCTGGCCGGCACGATATTCGGCTCCGCGCTGGCCGTCGGCTGGGCCATCTTCCACATCCTGATCGTGCTGCTGCAGGCCTTCATCTTCATGATGCTCACCGTCGTCTACATCGCGATGGCGCACGAGCATCACTAGCGCGTTTCAATCACACCAACCGCAACGGAGATTCGAATGGAAAAACTCCAACTCCTCGCCATGATCCAGGCGTACACCGGGGTGGGCATCGGGCTGATGATCGGCCTGGGCGCCGCGGGCGCGTGCATCGGCGTGGGCATCATGTGCAGCCGCTTCCTCGAGGGCGCGGCGCGCCAGCCCGAGATGATCCCGACGCTGCAGGCGAAGGTGTTCCTGCTGCTCGGCCTGATCGACGCCTCGTTCATCATCGGCCTGGGCATCGCGATGCTGTTCGCGTTCGGCAACCCGCTGCTCGCCGTCATCCAGGCCGCGGGCTGAGTCGCCGGCCCCGCGCGGCGCTGGGCGGCGCCGGGGCCATCCGGAGCAACGGAGCATCCATGAACCTGAATCTGACCCTGATCGCGCAGGCGGTTGCCTTCGCGATCTTCATCTGGTTCACGGCGAAGTTCGTCTGGCCGTTCCTGATGCGCGCCATCGAGGCGCGCCAGAAGCAGGTCGCCGACGGCCTCGCCGCCGCCGAGCGCGGGCGCGCCGAGCTCGCCGCCGCCGGCAAGCAGTCCGAGACCACCGTGGCCGAGGCGCGCGCCCGGGCGCAGGACATCATCTCGAGCGCGGAGAAGCGCGCCGCGGAGATGATCGACGAGGCGAAGAGCGCCGCGAAGTCCGAGGGCGAGCGCCTGGTGGCGGGCGCGAAGGCCGAGATCGCGCAGGAGGTCGCGCGCGCGAAGGAGTCGCTGCGCGAACAGGTCGCCAGCCTCGCGGTGGCCGGGGCCGAGAAGATCCTGCGCCGCGAAGTCGACGCCAAGGCCCACGCCGACATGCTCTCGGGCCTGAAGGCGGAGCTGAAGTAGCGCCATGGCCGAGATCGCGACCCTCGCGCGTCCCTACGCCGAAGCGGTCTTCAAGCTCGCCGACGAGCAGCAGCGCCTCGGCGACTGGTCGGGGTGGCTGCGCGCGATGGCCGCGGTCGCGGCGCATCCCGAAGTGCAGGCCTGCATCGGCAACCCGCAGGTTTCCGCCGGCCAGCTGTACGAGCTCTTCCTCGCCGCGTGCCCGGACGGGCTGCCGGCGGAAGCGAAGAATCTCGGCCAGGTCCTGATCCGCAACCGCCGGCTCGAGCTCCTGCCCGAGATCCGCGCGCAGTTCGAGGCGCTCAAGCTCGAGCGCGAGGGCGTCGTCGACGCCGACATCGAATCGGCCTTCCCTCTCGACGAGGCGCAGGTCGCCGCGCTCGTGGCCGACCTCGAGCGCAAGTTCAGGCGCAAGATCAGCCCGCGCGTGCGCGTCGAGCGCGACCTGATCGGCGGCGTGCGCGTCACCGTCGGCGACGAGGTGATCGACGGTTCGGTGCGATCGAAGCTCGCCGCCATGGCGAGCGCAATAGCCAAGGTATGAGCCCGAGGTCCGAGCCTTAGGAGTCCAAACGATGCAAAGCCTGAGCCCCGCCGAGATCAGCGATCTCATCAAGAGCAAGATCCAGAACCTCACCCTGGGCGCGGACGTGCGCACGCAGGGCACGGTGGTGTCGGTGACCGACGGCATCTGCCGCATCCACGGCCTGTCCGACGTCATGCAGGGCGAGATGCTGGAGTTTCCGAAGAACACCTTCGGGCTGGCGCTCAACCTCGAGCGCGACTCGGTCGGCGCGGTGGTGCTGGGCGAATACGAGCACATCACCGAAGGCGACACGGTGAAGTGCACCGGGCGCATCCTCGCGGTGCCGGTCGGCCCCGAGCTGCTCGGACGCGTGGTCAACTCGCTCGGCCAGCCGATCGACGGCAAGGGCCCGATCAACGCCCAGCAGACCGACGTCATCGAGAAGGTCGCGCCGGGCGTGATCGCGCGCCAGTCGGTGTCGCAGCCGGTGCAGACCGGCCTCAAGGCGATCGACGCGATGGTGCCGATCGGGCGCGGGCAGCGCGAGCTGATCATCGGCGACCGGCAGACCGGCAAGACCGCGGTGGCGATCGACACGATCATCAACCAGAAGGGCAAGGACCTCTTCTGCGTGTACGTCGCGATCGGCCAGAAGGCCTCGACCATCGCCAACGTGGTGCGCAAGCTCGAGGAGCACGGCGCGATGGCGTACACCGTCGTCGTGGCGGCCTCCGCCGCCGAGTCGGCGGCCATGCAGTACATCGCGCCCTACTCCGGCTGCACCATGGGCGAGTACTTCCGCGACCGCGGTCAGGACGCGCTCATCATCTACGACGACCTGACCAAACAGGCCTGGGCGTACCGGCAGATCTCGCTCCTGCTGCGCCGGCCGCCGGGGCGCGAGGCGTACCCGGGCGACGTCTTCTACCTGCACAGCCGGCTGCTCGAGCGCGCCGCGCGCGTGAATCCGGCGTACGTCGAGAAGCTGACCGGCGGCAAGGTCAAGGGCAAGACCGGCTCGCTCACCGCGCTGCCGGTGATCGAGACGCAGGCGGGCGACGTGACCGCGTTCGTGCCGACCAACGTCATCTCGATCACCGACGGCCAGATCTTCCTCGAGACCGACCTCTTCAACGCCGGCATCCGGCCGGCGATCAACGCCGGCATCTCGGTGTCGCGCGTGGGCGGCGCGGCGCAGACCAAGATCATGAAGCGGCGCGACACCGGCGGCGGCGTGCGCCTCGCGCTCGCGCAGTACCGCGAGCTGGCCGCGTTCGCGCAGTTCGCCTCCGACCTCGACGAGGCCACGCGCAAGCAGCTCGAGCGCGGGCGCATGGTCACCGAGCTGATGAAGCAGCCGCAGTACCAGCCGCTGCAGGTGTGGGAGATGGCGCTCACCCTGTTCGCGGTGAACAACGGCTACTACGACGACATCGACGTCAAGAAGGCGCTCGCCGCGGAGCGCTCGATGCGCGACTACCTGAAGGGCAAGTACGCGGCGCTGGTCGACTCGATGGAGGGCAAGAAGGACCTCTCCGCCGAGGACGAGAAGGCGCTGCACGACGCCATC
>JAGVSZ010000166.1 GCA_019137045.1 Betaproteobacteria bacterium | reverse complement strand
GGATACCAGACTTCCCCGGACATCTCGAGCTCGGGATTCGGTGCCTCGGGGATGCGGCGGAAGTTGCAGTTGGTGAGGTACTCGATCTCGTCGTAGTCGTAGAACACCACCCGGCCGAGCCGCGTCACCCCGAAGTTCTTCATCAGCATGTCGCCGGGGAAGATGTTCGCGTACGCGAGCTCGCGGATCGCGTCCCCGTAGTCGCGTATCACGCGCTCGATCCGGTCGTCGGCCGCGCGGTCGAGGAAGATGTTGAGCGGCACCATCCGCCGCTCGATGTACAGGTGGTCGATGACCACCTCGACGTCGTTCTCCTCCAGGATCGAGGGGCAGGCGCGGCGCAGCTCGTCGAGCAGCGGCGCGCTGAAGCGGGTCTTGGGCAGCGCGACCTTGGAGAACTCGTGCGTGTCCGCCATCCGCCCCACCCGGTCGTGCTGCTTCACGAGCAGGTACTTCGACTTGACCGTCTCGCGGTCGGTTTCCTTCGGCGGCAGGATCTCGTCCCGGATCACCTTGAACACGTACGGGAACGACGGCAGCGTGAACACCACCATCACCAGCCCCCGCACGCCGGGGGCGATGATGAACTCGTCGTCCGAGTGGCGCAGGTGGTGCGCGAGCTCGCGGTAGAACATCGTCTTGCCCTGCTTGCCGAGGCCGAGCATCGTGTAGAGCTCGGCGCGCGACTTGCCGGGCATCAGCGTGCGCAGGAAGTGGACGTACGCCGAGGGTACCTCCATGTCCACCATGAAGTAGGCGCGGTTCAGGCTGAACACCCGCCCGATGTCGAACGGGTCGAGGAGCAGCGTGTCGATGAAGAGGCTGCCGCCGGAATCGTGCAGGACCGGGACGACGAACGGGTATTCGCGGTCGCCGTTGATCAGCTTGCCGCAGATGTAGGCGGCCTTGTTGCGGTAGAACGCCGAGGCCAGCACGAGGATCTGGCAGTTGGGCTCGGCGCGCTGCTCCCCGCCGAACGACGCGCGCGCGGCCGCGATCAGGTAGCCGATGTCGCGCTCGAGGTCGGCCCAGGGGCGACGCCACCCGAAGTCGGCGCAGATGCGCTGCAGCGTCGCGCGCCAGCCGTGCCGCAGCGGATAGTAGGTGCGGTACGCCGGCGGGTCGGACTCGATGTACTCGGTCGAGACCGCGGGGCGGAAGAAGATGAACTCGTTGTGGAAGTACGTGCGGTCCATCACCCGGCAGAACACCGAGCTGAAGAACGTCTCGGCGAGCTCGGGCTGCTTGTGGTTGGTGAGCAGGCCGATGTAGAGCAGCTTCGCCTGCGCCCAGGTGTTCTCGTCCAGGAACTCGGCGCCGAACTCGGCGTGCAGCCGCCCGGCCGCCTCCCGCACGCGCTGGTCGTAGAAGGCGATCCGGTCGCGCACGGCGCGCTGCTGCCCGATCCAGTCACCGGACTCGAAGCGCACCTTCGCCTCGCGGCTGGTCGCTCGAAACACCCGGTAGTGCTTGTCGAAGCCGGCGACCAGCGCCTGCGCGATCGCGACCGCGACCGGATTCTGCCCCTTGGGCAACACCATGGACGGACCCGCCCCCCGGGGGCCGGATGAAGTCGAATCTGCCCCGAGGATAGCGGCAATCGCCGCGGCCGGCCGGCCGCGGAGCATGGAAATCACCCCCCCGCTTGTCGCATAATTGCGCCCCATCGGCGCTTCAGCGGACGCGCACCCGGCAGCGCCGGCGCGCCGCGCCCGCCCGCACCCCGGATTCCTCCTTCTCATCGTCGAGCAGACCAGCACACCCAACGGAGAGCCCATGGCCAGTTCCCACGTGAAAGTCCCGCAGGGCGGCAGCAAGATCGTTCCCGGCAAGCCGACCCCCGACAATCCCGTCATTCCGTACATCGAGGGCGACGGCACCGGCGTGGACATCACTCCGGTGATGCTGAAGGTGGTGGACGCCGCGGTCGCCAAGGCGTACGGCGGCAAACGCAGGATCCACTGGATGGAAGTGTTCGCGGGCGAGAAATCGACCCGCCTGTACGGCGCCGACGTGTGGCTGCCGGCCGAGACGATCGACCTGCTGAAGGAGTACTCGGTCTCGATCAAGGGCCCGATGACCACCCCGGTCGGCGGCGGCATCCGGTCCCTGAACGTTGCGCTGCGCCAGGAGCTCGACCTGTACGTCTGCCTGCGGCCGGTGCGCTACTTCCGCGGGACGCCCTCGCCGCTCAAGAACCCGGAGAAGGTCGACATGGCGATCTTCCGCGAGAACACCGAGGACATCTACGCCGGGATCGAGTGGCCGGCGCGCTCGGAGCAGGCGCAGAAGCTGATCAAGTACCTGCAGACCGAGATGGGGGTGAAGAAGATCCGCTTTCCCGGCTCGTCCGCGATCGGCATCAAGCCGGTGTCGGTGGAAGGCAGCGAGCGGCTGATCCGCAAGGCCTACGAGTACGCGATCGAGAACGACCGCCGGTCGGTCACCCTGGTCCACAAGGGCAACATCCAGAAGTTCACCGAGGGCGGATTCCGCGACTGGGGCTACGCGCTCGCCCAGCGCGAGTTCGGCGCGCAACTGCTCGACGGCGGGCCGTGGTGCAAGTTCAAGAACCCCAAGAGCGGCCGGGAGATCGTGGTGAAGGACGTGATCACCGACGCGTTCCTGCAGCAGATCCTGCTGCGGCCGGACGAGTACGACGTGATCGCGACGCTCAACCTGAACGGCGACTACATCTCGGACGCGCTCGCCGCCCAGGTGGGCGGGATCGGCATCGCGCCCGGCGCGAACCTCTCGGACACGGTGGCCTGCTTCGAGGCGACGCACGGCACCGCGCCGAAGTACGCGGGCCAGGACAAGGTGAACCCCGGCTCCCTGATCCTCTCGGCGGAGATGATGCTGCGCCACATGGGCTGGCGCGAGGCGGCCGACCTCATCATCAAGTCGATGGAGGAGGCGATCTCCGCCAAGGTCGTGACCTACGACTTCGCGCGCCTGATGACCGGGGCTAAGGAAGTGTCCTGCTCGGGGTTCGGCAACGCGATGATCGAGCGGATGTAGGGCGCGCGGCGCGCGCGCCCGCCCGGCTTTCGTCCGCCTGCAGGGCCGCGACGATCCCGACCGACGGGCCGCCGAGCGGGTGGCGCGGCCGCCGGGCGCCGTCCGGGTATGCGATGCGGCGCCCGGTCGCGTGACGGGCGCGCGGTCCGCCCAAACAAAAAGCCCCGCGGATCGCGCGGGGCCTCGAAGAATCGGTTCCGGCGCGCTCAGCCGGCCTTCTGGATATTCGACGCCTGCTTGCCCTTCGGGCCCTGGGTCACTTCGAAGCTGACCTTCTCGCCTTCCTTGAGCGACTTGAACCCGGCCATGTTGATGGCCGAGAAATGCGCGAACAGGTCTTCGCCGCCGTCATCGGGCGTGATGAACCCGTAGCCTTTGGCGTCATTGAACCACTTCACCGTACCGGTAGGCATAGCCCCCCTTCCCGTCTCGTTTCGCCTCGGGGTCTCCCCCCAATCCCATGCCTGATTCTCAAGCCAGCTTCAGGACGAGGGCATCACCGCTACGGCCTTCCTACCGCTTGAAAAGCAAACACGCGCCTCTTTTACGCGCTTCGGCGAAACGCGTCAAGTATCCCTACTGCGCTCCAACTCCTTGAGAAATCCGGGCTTTGTGCCCGTTGCGGGCGATTGCGCGGGGGCGTAAGTGTGGCTAGGATACGAACGAGTCCCAGGCGCAGGAAGTGCGCTGCAAGACGTTCAGGACCGAGCGCGAAAGTGAGGTCGACGTCGGCATCGGAAGGCTGAAGCAGGCATGGCGACCCGGTCGCGTGATGGCACGGTCCTCGAGACCAAGAAGTCGAAGGTCAAACCGCCGCCGCTGTTCAAGGTGGTTCTGCTCAACGACGACTACACGCCGATGGAGTTCGTGGTCGTGGTCCTGCAGACGTTCTTCGCCATGACGCGCGAGAAGGCGACACAGGTGATGCTCAAGGTGCACCGCGAGGGCATGGGAGTGTGCGGGGTCTACCCGCGCGACATCGCGACCACGAAGGTCGAGCAGGTCGTAGCATATGCACGCCGGCACCAGCATCCGCTGCAGTGCGTGATGGAGGAAACGTAATGATCGCCCAGGAGCTCGAAGTCAGCCTGCACATGGCGTTCGTGGAGGCGCGCCAGAAGCGGCACGAGTTCATCACCGTCGAGCACCTCCTCCTCGCGCTGCTCGACAACCCGACCGCCGCGGAGGTCCTGCGCGCGTGCGCGGCGAACGTCGAGGAGCTGCGCAAGAGCCTGACCGAGTTCATCAACTCGCACACCCCGACCGTCGCCGGCACCGAGGAGATCGACACCCAGCCCACGCTCGGCTTCCAGCGGGTGATCCAGCGCGCGATCCTGCACGTGCAGTCCTCGGGCAAGAAGGAGGTCACCGGCGCGAACGTGCTGGTGGCGATCTTCGGCGAGAAGGATTCCCACGCGGTGTACTTCCTGCACCAGCAGGGGGTGACGCGCCTGGACGTGGTGAACTACATCTCGCACGGCATCACCAAGGCGCCGCAGTCGCAGCAGCCCAAGCCGGCCGAGAGCGACGAGGAGAGCCAGGAGGGGCAGCAGGCGGGCGGCGCGCTGGAGACCTACACCGTCAACCTCAACGCCCAGGCGCTGGTCGGCAAGATCGATCCGCTCATCGGGCGCGAGCGCGAGCTGGAGCGCGTGATCCAGACCCTGTGCCGCCGGCGCAAGAACAACCCGCTCCTGGTGGGCGAGGCCGGGGTCGGCAAGACCGCGATCGCCGAGGGCCTGGCGCGCCGCATCGTCGAGGGGCAGGTGCCCGACATCCTCGCCAAGTGCCAGGTATACGCGCTCGACATGGGCGCGCTGCTTGCCGGCACGAAGTACCGCGGCGACTTCGAGCAGCGGCTCAAGGCGGTGCTGAAGCAGCTGCTCGACAATCCGAACGCGATCCTGTTCATCGACGAGATCCACACGCTGATCGGGGCCGGCGCCGCCTCCGGCGGCACGCTCGACGCCTCCAACCTGCTCAAACCCGCGCTCTCCACCGGCGCGCTGAAGTGCATCGGCGCGACCACGTACAACGAGTACCGCGGCGTGTTCGAGAAGGACCACGCCCTGTCGCGGCGCTTCCAGAAGATCGACGTGATCGAGCCGTCGATCGACGAGACGGTCGAGATCCTCAAGGGCCTCAAGTCGCGCTTCGAGGCGCACCACGGCGTGAAGTACAGCGCCAACGCCCTTTCCTCGGCGGCGGAGCTGTCGGCGCGCTACATCAACGACCGGCACCTGCCCGACAAGGCGATCGACGTCATCGACGAAGCCGGCGCGGCGCAGCGCATCCTGCCGAAGTCGAAGCAGAAGCGCATGATCGGCAAGCAGGAGATCGAGGAGATCATCGCCAAGATCGCCCGCATCCCGCCGCAGACGGTCTCGACCGACGACCGCACCGCGCTCAAGAACCTCGACCGCGACCTGAAGGCGGTTGTGTTCGGCCAGGACAAGGCGATCGAGGCCCTGGTGGCCGCGATCCGCACCGCCCGCTCCGGGCTGGGCAACCCGCAGAAGCCGATCGGCAACTTCCTCTTCAGCGGGCCGACCGGCGTGGGCAAGACGGAAGTCGCGCGGCAGCTCTGTCGGAGTACATGGAGCGGCACGCGGTGTCGCGGCTGATCGGCGCCCCGCCGGGGTACGTCGGGTTCGACCAGGGCGGGCTGCTCACCGAGGCGATCACGAAGAAGCCCTACTCGGTGCTCCTCCTCGACGAGATCGAGAAGGCGCATCCGGACATCTTCAACATCCTGCTGCAGGTGATGGACCACGGGACGCTGACGGACAACAACGGGCGCAAGGCCGACTTCCGCAACGTCATCATCGTCATGACCACCAACGCCGGCGCCGAGGCGCTGAACAAGGCGGTGATGGGATTCACGGCCAAGAAGGAGGCCGGCGACGAGATGAGCGAGATCCGGCGCCTGTTCACGCCGGAGTTCCGCAACCGGCTGGACGCGACCATCTCGTTCCGCCAGCTCGACCACGAGATCATCCTGCGCGTGGTCGACAAGTTCCTGATGCAGCTCGAGGAGCAGCTGCACGAGAAGAAGGTGGAAGCGGTCTGGTCCGACGCGCTGAAGGAGCACCTCGCCCGCCGCGGTTTCGACCCGACCATGGGCGCACGGCCGATGGCGCGCCTCATCCAGGACACGATCCGGAAGGCGCTCGCCGACGAGCTCCTGTTCGGTCGCCTGGTGAACGGCGGCAAGGTGACCGTGGACGTCGAGGGCGAGGACCGGATCGTGCTGCGCTTCGACGAGCCCGCCGAAGCCCCGCCGGCCCCGCCGGCTGCGCCCACGCCGACCGCGACCTGAGCCGCCGTCCGCGCACTGCGGAGGGATCACCGTGCGCGGCCCTTGTCGCGCGCCTTTTCGTCCGCGTCCCTTGTCCCGCGCACCGATAAGCGCGCCGCAGCGGCGCGTCGGGCGAAGTTCTTTGACCCGCGTCCGGAGGCCGACGGACACTCGCCCGGCCGGCGCCTGGCCAGGCCACAGCGCGCCGCACGGCGCCCGATCCGGAGAATGAGAACTACTTCTGCAGCGATCGTGGCGGCCTGCCTGGCCACGACCGCTACGCCGGCGCAGGGGCAGGCCGTCGACAAGGCTAGGGCGCGCGCGATCGTCGATCGGCTTTGCGCCACCTGTCACGGCGTCGACGGAAACAGTCCGCGACCCGCGCATCCGCGGCTCGCCGGCCTGCAGGCCGAGTATCTCCTCAAGCAGTTGCGCGACTTCAAGCGCGGCGCGCGCAAGAGCGAGGCAATGGGTCCGGTCGTGATGGAACTCGCCGATGACGAGATGGGAAGCCTCGCGGCGCACTACGCCGAACAGCAACCCGGGCCGTCCGCGGCGCGCGCAGCGACCCTCGTCGAGGCCGGGCGCAAGCTCTACAACGACGGCATCCCGGACCTCGGCCTGCCGTCCTGCTCGGGCTGCCACTACCCCGACGGGATGGGCACGCCGCGCTTCCCGCGCGTCGCCGGCCAGAACGCGGAGTACAGCTACCAGCAGCTCAAGGACTTCGCCTCGGGCAGGCGCGAGAACGATCGCGGCCTGGCCATGCAGTCGGTCGCCAGCCGCATGACCGACGAGCAGATGAAGGCGGTGTCCGAATTCATGGCGGGAATGAAGTGACGGCCGCGGGCGCCGCGCCCCCGGAACGCAAGTCGGCGCAGCGCCGACCCGCGCATGGTCGAGGCGGTCACCCGCCGCACGGACGCCCTGATCGAGGCGGCGTCCGACTGCCTTTTCCGGCTCGAGCCGGTGCGAAGGCGCTAGGAGCCGCGCCGCGCACCTTCGCTTTTTCGTGATCTGAGTCTGCTCGCCCGGTCTTGCCACCGCAGTGCGGCCGGGGTTAACTTACGCTTCGCATCGCACGGACGGACGCGCGCGCCTGCAGCACGGCGCGTGCGCTCACGAGCCACGACAACGAGGAGGACGATGATGATCAAGAGGGGAGTTCCCGCGTTCACGCTGCTCGCACTAGCCGCCGCCGCACAGCCAGCCGTCGCACAGAGCGTGGAGGAGCGGGCGCGGGACTGGGCCGCGGCCTGCTCGTCCTGCCACGGCTTCGAGGGCCGCAGCGCGAGCGAGGTGCCGGGCCTGGCGGGCAAGGCGAAGGCCGATCTCTACCGTGCGCTGCTCGACTTCAAGTCGGGCGCCAACAAGACGGCCACCGTCATGCACCAGCTCGCGCGCGGCTACTCCGACGCGCAGCTCGAGGCGGTAGCCGACTTCTTCTCGAAGCAGAAGCGCTGAGCGCGTCGCGCCCACCCGGAAGGACCATCCAATGAGCATCGACAGACGAGAATTCGTGAAGCTGCTCGGCGCGAGCGGCGCCGTGGCCGGCGTGTCGGCCCTCACCGGCTGCGCGACCGAACCCGCACAACCGGTCGGCAGGGTGATCGTGATCGGCGGCGGGTACGGCGGCGCGACCGCTGCGCGCTACATCCGCGCCTGGAGCGGCGGCCGCATCCAGGTCTTCCTGATCGAGCGCAACCGGCAGTTCGTGTCCTGCCCGTTCAGCAACCGCGTACTCGGCGGCTCGATGAAGATCGAGGAGCTGACGCGCGGCTACGACAAGCTGCGCGCGCTGGGCGTCCAGGTCATCCACGACGAGGTCACCGCGATCGACCCGGTGAAGAAGCGCGTGCGGCTGAAGCGGATCGAGGACCTGCCCTACGACCGGCTGGTCGTCGCCCCGG
>JAGVSZ010000284.1 GCA_019137045.1 Betaproteobacteria bacterium | reverse complement strand
GGGACGATCGATCCGGAGCGCCTGGCGGCGGTGCAGAAGTTCTACGTCAAGGAGGGCATCGTGCCCAAGGAGACGCCGCTCGCCGAGCTCTACACCAACCAGTTCGTGCGGTAGACGGGGAACGGCGCGGGAAGTCCGCATGCAGCTGCCGACCGTCCACCCGACCGTCGTCCACATGCTCGCCGAGGCGGCGCGCCGCGCGGGCGAGGCGACCGCGCTCGTGCTCGGCGAGTCGCGGCTCACCTACGCCCAGTACCTGCGCTGCGTGGCGGGGTTCGCGCGCGAGCTCGTGGGGCGCGGCGCGCGCGGCTCGCGCGTCGCGCTCGTCTGCGGCAACTCGCTCGACATGCCGGTCGCCACGTTCGCCGCGCACGCGGCCGGCGCGCAGGCGGTCCCGATCAACCCGGCCTACACGACGCGCGAGCTGGAGCACATCCTGCGCGACGCGGCGCCCGCGGTGCTGATCCACGACGCGGAGGTGCGCCCGACCGTCGAGCCGCTCGCCGCCGCGCTCGGGATCCCGCATCGCATCGAGGTGGGCGGCGCCTCCGGCAGCTCGCTCACGCGCTGGCGCGACGACGCGTCCCAGCGGCTGCCCGAGCCGCTGCCGGCGCCCGAGAGCTTCGCCACGCTGCAGTACACCGGCGGCACGACCGGGCTGCCGAAGGGCGTCAACATCACGCACGCGCAGATGAGCGTGAACATCAGCCAGCGCGAGGCGACGCTGCCCACGCGCCCCGACGACGAGGCGGTGCTGTGCATGATGCCGCTCTTCCACGTGTTCGCGGTGGCGATGTGCCTGCACCTCGCGCCCTACTGCCGCGGGAAGCTCGTGATCCTCCCGCGCTACAAGCCCGAGCTCGTGCTGGAAACGATCGAGCGCGAGGGGATCACGCGCCTGCCGGCCGGGCCGACGGTGTTCATCGGGCTGCTCGCCCACGAGCGCTTCGCGCGCACCGACTTCGCGCGCCTGCGCACCTCCTACTCGGGGTCGGCCCCGCTGCCGGAGGCGACCCTCCAGCAGTGGTTCGCGGCCACCGGCTCGCCGATTCTGGAGGGCTTCGGCCAGACCGAGGCCGGCCCGGTGCTGACCTACGTGCGCGAGGGCGCGCAGCTGCGCGCCGGCTCGGTGGGGCCGGCGCTGCCGCTCACCGAAGTGCAGATCGTCGACGTGGAGAGCGGCACGAAGGTCCTCCCCGCGGGCGAACGGGGCGAGATCCGCGCGCGCGGCCCGCAGATCATGAGCGGGTATCGCAACCGCCCCAAGGAGACCGCCGAGGCGCTGCGCGACGGGTGGCTCTACACCGGCGACATCGGCGAGCTCGACGCCGACGGCTGGCTCTACATCCGCGACCGCAAGAAGGACAT
The DNA here is from genome assembly GCA_019137045.1 of Betaproteobacteria bacterium. GTDB lineage: Bacteria > Pseudomonadota > Gammaproteobacteria > Burkholderiales > SG8-39 > JAGVSZ01. Next base: position 4,274 of record JAGVSZ010000284.1, on the reverse strand, counting down.
GGCGATCGTGGGCGGGTACAACGTCTACCCGCGCGAGGTGGACGAGGTGCTCTTCGCGCACCCCGACGTGGTGGAGGCGGCGAGCTCGGGGGTGCCCGACCCGTACTACGGCGAGGCGATCCGCGCCTACGCCGTGCTCAAGCCCGGGGCGCGCGCGACGGCGGACGACCTGGTCGCGCACTGCAAGGCGAACCTCGCGCGCTACAAGGTCCCGGCGAAGATCTACCTGGTGAGCGAGCTGCCGCGCACGACGGTCGGCAAGATCGACCGGATCGCGCTGCGCCAGCGGCTCGCGGCGGAGGCGTGAAGCGATGGGTGCGTATACCGTCATCGGCAAGAAGACGCCCAAGTCCGACGCGGTCGCGAAGGTGACCGGCGAGGCGCGCTACGCGACCGACGTCTACCTGCGCGGCATGCTCTGGGCGCGGGTGCTGCGCAGCCCGCTGCCGCACGCGCGCATCGTGCGCATCGACACCTCGAAGGCGCGCGCGCTGAAGGGCGTGCACGCCGTGCTGACGGCCGCGGACGTGCCCGACGCGCGCTACGGCGCGCTGGTGCTGGACATGGGCATGTTCGCGCGCGGGAAGGTGCGCTACATCGGCGAGGCGGTGGCCGCGGTGGCCGCGGTGGACGAGCCGACCGCCGCCCGGGCGGTCGACCTGATCGAGGTGGAGTACGACCCGCTGCCGGCGGTGTTCGACCCGCTCGAGGCGCTGGCGCCGAACGCGCCCATCCTGCACGAAGCGCTGGCCGGCTACACGACGCTCTTCGATCGCACCGCGCGCGCGATGCAGGGCAACGTCAACTACCAGGCCGAGATCGCCTGCGGGGACGTCGAGGCGGGCTTCGCCGCGTCCGACTTCGTCTTCGAGGACACCTACCAGGTGCAGAAGCAGCACCCGTCGTACATGGAGCCCAACTCGACGGTCGCCGACGTCGACGCCGAGGGGCGGCTCGTGATCTACAACACCACCCAGCGGCCGCACATCAACCAGGCGATCCTCTCGTCGCTGCTGGGCGTGCCGATCGCCAAGATCCGGGTGGTGCCGTGCCACGTCGGCGGCGGCTTCGGCGGCAAGAACCGCACCCTCACCGAGCCGACCGCCGCGGCGCTCGCGCTCAAGACGCGGCGCCCGGTGCGGCTCACGTTCTCGCACGAGGAGGAGTTCACCTCGGCCACCACGCGCCATGGCGGGGTGATCAAGCTCAAGACCGGGGTGAAGAAGGACGGCACGCTGGTCGCCTCGCAGGCCACCCTCTACTACGACTGCGGCGCCTACGCGCCGACGCCGAACGCGGTGTGGCTCGGCGCGATCTCCTCGACCGGGCCCTACCGGATCCCGAACGTGCGCGTCGAGGCCTTTTCGATCTACACCAACAAGATGATGAGCGGCGCGTTCCGCGGCTACGGCGCGCCGCAGTCGACCTTCGCGCGCGAGTCGCAGATGGACCGCATCGCGCGCGAGCTCGGGCTCGACCCGTTCGAGCTGCGGCTGAAGAACTGCCTCGTCGAGGGCGACAGCCTGCACACCGGGCAGCCGCTGCACAGCGTGCAGGTGCGCGAGACGCTGCTCAAGGCGCGCGCGATGGTGGGCTGGAAGGGGCCGCGGCTCGGGCCCAACCGCGCGCTCGGCGTCGCGTGCGGGATCTTCGCCTGCGGGGGGTTCGCGACCTCGAGCATCGTGAAGATGAACATGGACGGCACCGCCACCGTCGCGACCGGCGCGATGGACATGGGGCAGGGGCTGCGCACGGTCATGCGCCAGATCGCGGCCGAGGTGCTCGGGCTCGCGCCCGACGACGTGACGGTGGTGATCGGCGACACCGATCTCACCCCGTTCGACGTCGGCATCTTCGGCGACCGCGGCACGCACACCGGCGGCCAGGCGGTCAAGCTCGCCGCGGAGGACGCGCGCGACCAGATCCTCGCCGCCGCGGCGGCCGGCATGGGCGTGCCCGCCGGCCGTCTCGAGCTGCGCGAGCGGAAGGTCGTCGACCGCACCGCACCGGAGCGCTTCTTGCACCTGCGCGACGTGCTCGGCGGCGGCCAGTACAAGAAGGGCGGCCCGATCATCGGCAAGGCGTCGATCAACCTCACCGAGACGGCGTTCGATCCCGGGATCGTGCGCGGCGCGGCGACGAAGATGTTCTCCACCTACACCTTCGCCACCCACGTCGCGGAGGTCGAGGTCGATCCGCGCACCGGCGTCACGAAGGTGGACAAAATCACCGCGGTGCACGACTGCGGCACGGTGATCAACCCCGACGGGCTGCGCGGCCAGATCATCGGCGGCATGGCGACCGGCCTCGGCTACGCGCTGTACGAGGACGTGATCATCGAGCAGGGCCAGGTGCAGAACCCGAGCTTCCTCGAGTGCCGCCCGCCGACCGCGGTCGACATGCCGGCGATCGAGTTCGCGACCGTCGAGGGCTACGACGCGAAGGGCCCGTTCGGCGCCAAGGGGGTGGGCAACGTCTCCGTGATCAACATCGCGCCGGCGATCGCGAACGCGGTCGAGCACGCGGTCGGCGCGCGCGTGACTAGCCTGCCGGTGACGCCGCTGAAGGTGCTGCAGGCCCTGGGCGCCGGGGAGGTCTGACATGCAGCCGTTGCCGAAGTTCGAGTACCGGGAACCCGGGAGCGTGGCGGAGGCGGCGCGGCTGCTGGCCGAGCTGGGCAGCCGCGCGAAGCTGATCGGCGGCGGCACCGACCTGGTGCCGTCGATGCGGCAGGGGCTGTACACGCCGGCATACGTCATCTCCCTGCAGCGCATCGCGGATCTGCGCGGCGTCGCGTGGGAGGACGGCGTCGGGCTGCGGATCGGGCCGATGACGACCCTGCGCGAGATGGAAGCGAGCGCGGAGGCGCGCGCGCGGTTTCCCTTCCTTGCCGCGGCCGCCCGCGAGGTCGGGTCGCCGCAGCTGCGCGAGATGGGGACGGTGGGCGGCAACCTCTGCCTCGACACGCGCTGCCGCCACTTCAACCAGTCCGAGGACTGGCAGGACTGCGTCGAGGCCTGCGTGAAGCGCGGCGGCGAGTTCTGCAAGGCCTCGCCGAACGGCCGCGCGCGCAAGTGCTTCGCCGTGTTCTCGGCCGACCTCGCGACCGCGCTGGTGGCGGCGAATGCGCGCGTGACGCTGCAGTCGGCCGGCGGCGCGCGCACCATCGAGCTCGCCGACTACTACACCGGCGACGGCGCCAGCCCGACCGCCGGCCGCCCCGACGAGGTGCTGACCGAGGTGCTGGTCCCGAGCGCCATGCAGGGCGTCCTCGGGACCTATCTCAAGTACCGCATGCGGCAGGCGATCGACTACCCGATCGCCGGCGTGGCGCTGACGCTGCGCCCGCGCGACGGCCGCGTCCACGACGCCCGCATGGTCGTCGGCGGCATCTCGTCGCGGCCGGTGATCGTCAAGGGTCTCGGCGCCCTGCTCGAGGGGAAGGTCCTCGACGAGACGCTCGCCGAGTCGGCGGCGAAGCTCGCGCGCAAGTCGGCGACGCCGCTCGCCAACACCGCCGGGGACCGCGCGCACCGCAAGCAGATGGTGTACGAGTTCGCGCGGCGCGCGCTCGCGGAGGCGGCGCACGCCGCGGCGGGCGCCGGCGGCGGGGAGGCGCGATGAAGCAGGTCGTCCAGCTGAACGTCAACGACGCGGAGCACGAGCTCGCGCTCGATCCGAGCCGCACGCTGCTCGAGGTGCTGCGCGAGTCCCTCGGCCTCACCGGCACGAAGGAAGTCTGCCTGCTCGGCTCGTGCGGCGCCTGCACCGTCCTGGTGGACGACCGCCCGGTGCTCGCCTGCCTCACGCTGGCGAGCGCCTGCCAGGGAAAACGCGTGCTCACTATAGAGGGGCTGCGTCAGGGCGAGGCGCTCCATCCGCTCCAGCAGGCCTTCATCGACAAGGGCGCGGTGCAGTGCGGCTTCTGCACGCCGGGGATGATCATGGCGGGCAAGGCGCTCCTCGACCGCAACCCGCACCCGACCCCCGACGAGGCGCGCGCGGCGATCGCCGGCAACCTCTGCCGCTGCACCGGGTACGAGCAGATCGTCGAGGCGATCGTCGCGGCGCCGGCGGTGGACGAGGCCGCCCGGGTGGGGGCGCGGGAAGGCGGGCACTACCTGATGCCCGACATGGCCGAGTAGCGGGGCGGTGATGCGGCGCATCATCGTCGCGATCACCGGCGCCACCGGCGCGATCTTCGGGGTGCGGGTGCTGGAAGCGCTCGGGGCGGCCGGGGTGGAGACCCACCTCGTGCTCTCGAAGTGGGGCCA
>JAGVSZ010000365.1 GCA_019137045.1 Betaproteobacteria bacterium | reverse complement strand
CCGGAACCAGCCGAAGAGGCGCTCGAAGAATCCGTGCCTGGCGACGGCGGGCGCGACCGCCGGCACCGGCCCCCCTTGCGCCACCGGCGCAGGGAGCGCCGGCGGCGGCGCGACGGGCGCAGGCTGCTCCGGCGTGACGCCCTGCACCGCGGCCTGCGGGCGCACCGGGTGCGCCTCCTGGGGCGAGGCGTACGGCTTCTCCTCGGTCGGCGCCTCGACGAGGTTGTAGCTCGCCGGGAGCGCCCCTTCCTGGTTGAGGTCGTCGTGCCGCAGCCGCTCGACCTTGTAGTGCGGCGTCTCGAGGTGCACGTTCGGGATCAGGACCACGTTCACCTTGAGCCGCGCCTCGAGCGCATGGATGTCGGTGCGCTTCTCGTTGAGGAGGAAGGTCGCGACGTCCACCGGCACCTGCACGTGCACCGCAGCGGTGTTCTCCTTCATCGCCTCCTCCTGCATGATGCGCAGGATGTGCAGCGCGGTGGACTCGATGCCGCGGATGAAGCCGATGCCGCTGCAGCGCGGGCAGGGCTGGTGCGCGGTCTCCTCGAGCGAGGGGCGCAGCCGCTGGCGCGACAGCTCCATCAGTCCGAAGCGCGAGATCTTGCCCATCTGGACGCGCGCCCGGTCGAAGCGCAGCGCATCGCGCAGGCGGTTCTCGACCTCGCGCTGGTTGCGGCCCGACTCCATGTCGATGAAGTCGATCACGATCAGCCCGCCCAGGTCGCGCAGGCGCAGCTGGCGCGCGATCTCGTCGGCCGCCTCGAGGTTGGTGCGGAACGCGGTCTCCTCGATGTCCTGGCCCTTGGTCGCGCGCGCGGAGTTGACGTCCACCGCGACCAGCGCCTCGGTGTGGTCGATGACCACCGCGCCGCCTGCGGGCAGCGCCACCTGGCGCGCATACGCGCTCTCGATCTGGTGCTCGATCTGGAAGCGCGAGAAGAGCGGCACGTCGTCGCGGTAGCGCTTCACCCGCTGGACATTGTCGGGCATCACGTTGCCCATGAACGCCACCGTCTGCTCGTAGATCGCGTCGGTGTCGATCAGGATCTCGCCGATCTCGGGCTGGAAGTAGTCCCGGATCGCGCGGATGACCAGGCTCGACTCCTGGTAGATCAGGAACGGCGCCGGGTTGACGACCTTCCCGGCGTCGTCGCGCTGGGGCGAGGCCGCCTCGACGATCTTCTCCCAGAGCTTGTTCAGGTAGCGCAGGTCCCATTCGAGCTCGGGCAGCGAGCGCCCGATCCCGGCGGTGCGGGCGATGACGCTCATGCCCTGCGGGACCGGCAGCTGCTCCATCAGCTCGCGCAGCTCGTTGCGGTCCTCGCCCTCGACGCGGCGCGACACGCCTCCGCCGCGCGGATTGTTGGGCATGAGGACGAGATAGCGTCCCGCCAGGCTGACGAAGGTGGTCAGCGCCGCGCCCTTGTTGCCGCGCTCGTCCTTCTCGACCTGGACGACGACCTCGGTGCCCTCGGCGACCGCGTCCTGGATGCGGGCGCGCCCCGGCTCGGCGTCGGCGCGGAAGTAGCTGCGGGAGATTTCCTTGTAGGGCAGGAACCCGTGGCGGTCGGCGCCGTAGTCGACGAATGCCGCCTCGAGGCTGGGTTCGACCCGGGTGATGACTCCCTTGTAGATGTTTCCCTTGCGTTGCTCTTTACTGGCCGATTCGATGTCGAGGTCGATCAACTTCTGACCGTCGACGATCGCGACACGGAGCTCCTCGGCCTGTGTCGCGTTGAACAGCATGCGCTTCATGTAGTTCTTCTCCTGGCGCGCCCGCTGCACAACACGCTGCTGACTCGAACTGTCCTCTAGCGATGCATCCTCGTGCTCACTGGGGTGGGAAGGAAGGGTCGGTCCCGCGTGTTGCGCCCGGTTCTCGGCGTTCGACCGGCCGGGCTGGGGGAATCGGGTGTGATTCCGGCGCGCTCGTCATTTACCATCGCCGCTCCTGGTGAGCGATGACAACCAGCTGGTGGGCACGGGTCTCCCCGAGATCGGGCCCGCTTCGTGGCGCGTCGCGCCGGGGACGTGGTGGCGGCCGCTGGGCGGCCGCTGTCCCGCAAACGAAGGCAGCGGCCGGAGTATATGAAGAATGAAGGGTTTAGGCAACGCGCGAGGGGGTGAGCGGGGGGTGTCCGCCGCGCGCACGGCGCTGATCGGCGAGGCCGGGGTCGACCAGCGCCTGGACAACTTCCTCCTGCGCGAGCTGAAGGGTGTGCCCCGGAGCCACGTCTACCGGCTGCTGCGCGGGGGCGAGGTCCGGGTCAACAGCCGCCGGGTCGACGCCACGTACCGGCTGCGGGAAGGCGACCGGGTACGGATTCCGCCCGTCCGGCGCCCGGGCCGGCCGGCGGCCCGGGCACCGGTTGCCCGCGAGCACGGCCTGCCGATCGTGTTCGAGGACGAGGCGCTGCTCGTGGTCGACAAGCCCGCCGGGGTCGCCGTGCACGGCGGCAGCGGCATCAGCTTCGGCGTGATCGAGCGCCTGCGCGCGGCGCGGCCCGAGGCACGGGTCCTCGAGCTCGCGCACCGCCTCGACCGCGAGACCTCCGGGCTCCTGCTCGTGGCGAAGAAGCGCGCGGCGCTGACCGCGCTGCACGCGGCGCTGCGCGAGGGCCGGGTAGGCAAGCGCTATCTCGTGCTCGTCAAGGGGCGCTGGGGCGGTAGCGCCCGCGACGTGGAGCTGCCGCTGCGCAAGTACGTCACCGCGGCGGGCGAGCGGCGCGTCGACGTGCGGGAAGGCGGCAAGGCGTCGCGCACCCGGTTCACGCCGGTGCGCGCGGCGGGCGGCTTCACCTTGCTCGCGGCCGAGCTCGACACCGGTCGCACGCACCAGATTCGCGTCCAGCTCGCGCATCTGGGCTTTCCGGTCGCCGGCGACGACAAGTACGGGGACTTCGAGCTGAACCGCGCGCTCGCGAAGCGCGGGCTGAAGCGCATGTTCCTGCACGCCACCGCACTCGCGCTCGCCCATCCGGCCACCGGCGCGCCGCTCGCGCTGAGCGCGCCGCTACCCGACGACCTGCAGCGCTTCCTCGATGCGCTGGCGCTGCGCGACGACGCCCATGCAGCGCCGCTTTGAGCTCGTCGTCTTCGACTGGGACGGGACGCTGATCGACTCCGCGGGGGCGATCGCCGCGTGCATCCAGGCAGCGTGCCGCGACCTCGGGTTGCCGGTGCCCGACGACGAGCGCGCGAGCCACGTCATCGGCCTGGGGCTGGGCGACGCGCTCGCCTACGCCGTGCCCTCGCTCCCCGTGTCCGAGTACGGGCGGCTGGCGGAGCGCTACCGCGTCCATTTTCTCGCGCGGGATCCGGAGCTGCCGCTCTTTCCCGGCACCCGGCCGATGCTGCAAGCGCTGCGCGATCGCGGCCACGCGCTGGCGATCGCGACGGGCAAGAGCAGGGCGGGGCTCGCGCGCGCGCTCGCCCAGACCGGCCTCGCCGGGCTGTTCGACGCCACCCGCTGCGCCGACCAGTGCGCCTCCAAGCCGGCTCCGCAGATGCTGCTCGAACTGATGGCCGAGCTCGCGGCCGACCCGGCGCGCACCCTGATGATCGGCGACACGTCGCACGACCTGCAGATGGCCGCGGCCGCCGGGGTCGCGGCCGTGGCGGTGAGCTACGGCGCGCACCGGGGCGATGCCCTCAGGACGCTCGACCCGCTGGCGGTGCTGCCCTCGACCGCGGAGCTGGCCGCGTGGCTCGCGGCGAACGCCTGATCGTCTGCCGCTCCGAGGCGCTCGTCGACGGCGGCGCCGGGGTGCGCTTCGAGGTCGAGTCCGCGGGGACGCGCCGCCCGGCGTTCGCGGTGCGCTACGCCGGGCGCGTCTACGCCTACCGCAACCGGTGCGCGCACGTCGGCGTCGAGCTCGACTGGCAGCCGGGCCACTTCTTCGATGCCGATGGCATGGTTTTGATATGCTCGACGCACGGCGCGCTGTACGATCCCCGGACCGGCGCATGCCGCGGCGGCCCGTGCCGTGGCGGGGGCCTCGAGCCGGTCGCGGTGGAGGAGGTCGACGGGAACGTCGTGCTGGGCACGAAGGACTGAGAACGTCATGACTGAAGGCGGCGGCAACTGGGAACGCGGGGTGATCGAGAAGCTCGCCCTGGAGGCGCTCAAGGAACAGAAGCGCGCGCGGCGCTGGGGCATCTTCTTCAAGCTGCTCACCTTCGCCTACCTCACCTTCCTCATCCTGATGGTGCTCGAGTGGCGCGGCGACGCCGACCGGCTGGCCGGGACGAAGCACACCGCGCTGGTGGACGTGATCGGCGTCATCGACTCGAAGGGCTCCGCGAGCGCGGACAGCGTCACCGGCGCGCTGCAGAGCGCGTTCAAGGACAAGAACACCCAGGGCGTGATCCTGCGCATCAACTCGCCCGGCGGCAGCCCGGTGCAGGCCGGCATCATCTACGACGAGATCCGCCGGCTGCGCGAGAAGCATCCGGACATTCCGCTCTACGCCGTGGTCGAGGACGTGTGCGCCTCGGGCGGGTACTACATCGCCGCGGCGAGCGACCGGATCTACGTCGACAAGGCGAGCCTGGTCGGGTCGATCGGGGTCCTGATGGACCAGTTCGGCTTCGTGGAGACCCTCGAGAAGCTCGGGGTCGAGCGCCGCGTGCTCGCGGCCGGGGAGAACAAGGCCTTTCTCGATCCGTTCTCGCCGCTGCAGCCGGCGCACGTCGAGCATGCGCGCAAGCTCCTGAGCGAGATCCACCTGCAGTTCATCGACGTGGTCCGCAAAGGGCGCGGCGCGCGGCTCAAGGAGTCGCCGGAGCTCTTCAGCGGTCTCCTGTGGTCGGGCGCGCGGTCGATCGAGCTCGGCCTGAGCGACGGCTACGGCACCGTCGACTACGTCGCGCGCGAGGTGATCAAGGCCGAGCAGATCGTCGAGTACACCCGCAAGGAGAACCTGCTCGACCGGCTCGCCAAGCGCTTCGGCGCGGCGGTGACCGAGTCGATCGCGCTCGGCGGCGCCGGCGCGGTGCGGCTGCGCTAGGTCGGGCGGCGCCGCGCGCCGGCGAGGAGCAGGAACACCGTCGGCCGCTTGCCGATCCGATGGCGCAGGGTGCGCCAGTGCGCGACCGTGTGCGTCGCGACCGCCTCGGCGGGCAGGGTGAGATCGGTGGCAAGGCAGAGCAGCGTGTCGTCGGCGCACACGGACACGATCGCCTGCAGCAGCCGGTCGTTCCGGTAGGGCGTCTCGATGAAGATCGCGGTAGCGCGGCGCAGCCGCGAGTCCGCTTCGATCGCCGCCAGCCGCCGGCTCAAGTCCGCCTCGGGGACCGGCAGGTAGCCGTGAAACGCGAAGCGCTGTCCCTCCAGGCCCGACGCCATCAGGGCGAGCAGCAACGAGGACGGGCCCACCAGCGGCACGACGCGGATGCCCGCGGCGTGGGCCGCGCGCACCAGCGCCGCGCCCGGATCGGCGACTCCCGGCGCCCCGGCCTCCGCGAGCACCGCGGCGCTGGCGCCCGCGCGCACGGGCGCCAGCAGACGCCCGAGCTCGCCCGGCGGCGCATCGGGCGCCAGTTTCTCGATTGCGAGCTGTGCGAGCGGGCCCGGGTGCCCGATCGCGCGCAGGAATGCGCGCGCGCTCTTGGGTTGCTCCACGATGAAGCGCCGCAGCTCGCGCAGCCGGGACTGCACGCCGGCCGGCAGCG
>JAGVSZ010000073.1 GCA_019137045.1 Betaproteobacteria bacterium | reverse complement strand
GAGCGCCCCCGCCGCGGCCGCGCTCGCCGCGCCCGCGGACGCGTCCGCCGCGCCGCCGCCGGAGCCCGAAGGGCCGGCGCCGGGGGACGTGCCCCGCGCGCCCGACGCGGCGTGAAGGACCCCGACCGATGCCGCTCGCGGACAAGCGCCTGAAGCTCTGCAACTGCAACCGGACCATGGCGCTCGACGCCAAAGCGCTGCGCGCAGCGCTCGGCGCGGACGAGCCGCCGACGATCCATACCGAGCTCTGCCGCAAGGAGATCGCCGCGTTCGAGGCCGCGGCGCGCGGCGGCGACTGCGTGGTGGCGTGCACCCAGGAGGCGGCGCTCTTCACCGAGGTGGCCGAGACGATCGGCGCGCAGGGCGAGCTGAAGTTCGTCAACATCCGCGAGGTCGCGGGCTGGTCCGCGGAGGGCCGGCAGGCGAGCCCGAAGATCGCCGCGCTGCTCGCGGCTGCCGACCTGCCCGAGCCGGAGCCGATGGCGAGCGTGTCGTACCAGTCGGGCGGCAGCCTCCTCGTGATCGGCCCGGCGGAGGTCGCGCTCCAGTGGGCGGCCCGGCTCGCCGCGGACCTCGAGCCGAGCGTGCTGGTGACGAACGCGCGCGGCGGCGACCTTCCGGACGTGCGGCGCTTCCCGGTCTGGTCGGGGCGCGTGACCGCGCTCAAGGGCTGGCTCGGCGCGTTCGAGGTCGAGTGGGAGCAGACCAACCCGATCGACCTCGAGGTCTGCACGCGCTGCAACGCGTGCATCCGGGCGTGCCCGGAGCAGGCGATCGACTTCACCTACCAGGTCGACCTCGACCGGTGCAAGGCGCACCGCGCGTGCGTGAAGGCGTGCGGGGCGGTCAACGCGATCGACTTCGCGCGCGCCGACCGCGCCCGCAGCGAGCGCTTCGATCTCGTGCTCGACCTCTCGGCCGAGCCGGTGCTCAAGGTCCCGCGCAAGCCGCAGGGCTACTTCGCGCCGGGCCGCGACCCGCTCGACCAGGCGCTGGCGGCGGCGGAGCTCGCGCGGCTGGTCGGGGAGTTCGAGAAGGGGCGGTTCGTCCTCTACGACGAGCGCATCTGCGCGCACGCCCGGTCGTCCAAGACCGGCTGCACCGCGTGCATCGACACCTGCTCCACCCAGGCGATCGCCGCCGACGGGGACAAGGTCCGGGTCGAGCCGCACCTCTGCCTCGGCTGCGGCGGCTGCTCGACCGTGTGCCCGACCGGCGCCTTGACGTACGCGAACCCGCGCGCCGCGGACCTGGGCGTGCGGCTCAAGCGCCTCCTCGCGACCTACGCCGGGGCCGGCGGCCGGGACCCCGCAATCGTGCTGCACGGGGCCGAGGTCGGGCGCGAGCTGATTCCGCGGATCGCGCGCCGGGGACGCGGGCTGCCGGCGCGCGCGATCCCGCTCGAGATCTTCCATTGCGCGTCGATCGGGATCGACACGATGCTGGCGGCGGTCGCCTACGGCGCGAGCCAGGTGGTGCTGGCCGCGACCGACGCGGAGCTCGACGAGTACGGGCCGGCGCTCGAGCGGCAGATGGGCTACGCGCAGACGATCCTGAGCGCGCTCGGGTACGCCGGGACGCACCTCGCGCTCGTGCGCGCGGCCGACGCCGCCGCGCTCGAGCAGGCGCTCTGGGCCCTCGCGCCCGCCGCGGCACCGGCGCGACCCGCGACGTTCGCGGTCTCGGGCGCGAAGCGCACGACGCTCGAGTTCGCGCTCGAGCATCTCGCGCGGCACGCGCCCGCGCCGCGCGACGAGATCGCGCTCGGCGCCGGCGCGCCCTTCGGCCGGGTGGACGTGAACCGGCAGACCTGCACGCTGTGCATGGCGTGCGTCGGCGCGTGCCCCGCCTCGGCGCTGGTGGACGGCCGCGAGACGCCGATGCTGAAGTTCATCGAGCGCAACTGCGTGCAGTGCGGGCTGTGCGTGGCCACCTGCCCCGAGAACGCGGTGACGCTCGCGCCGCGCCTGCTGCTCGCCGCCCAGGCGAAGCAGGAGGTGGTGCTCAACCGGGCCGAGCCGTTCGACTGCGTGCGCTGCGGCAAACCCTTCGGCACGAAGCAGATGATCGAGGCCATGGTGGGAAGACTGGGCGCCCACTCGATGTTCGCCGGCGGCGGGGCGCTGCGCCGCCTGCAGATGTGCGCCGACTGCCGCGTGGCCGACATGATGGAGAACAAGAACGAGGCGTCGATCTTCGACGTGCGGCCGTGACTGCGAGCGGTTCCGCGGAGACCCCGGCCGCGAAGGGGGAATCCGCGTTGGGCGAGGAAGATCGCGCGCGCGCCGACCTCTACGCGGTGCTCGCGCGCCTGTACTACGGCGCGCCCGACCGGGCGCTGCTCGCGTCGCTGGCGCGGCACGAGAACCTGTTCGGTGGCGGCGACGCGCCGCTCGGCACGGCGTGGCGCGCGCTCTCGCGGCGCGCGCGCGACGCCGCGCCCGAGCCGTTAACCCTCGAATACGACGCGCTTTTCGTCGGGACGGGAAAAGCGGAGATCACGCTCTATTGCAGCTATTACCTCGCCCAGACCGGGCGCGAGCGCATCGTTGTTGCATTGCGGGATGAACTGCGCGAACTCGGGCTCGGTCGAACGGGCGCATCGCACGAGCCGGAAGATCATCTCGCCGCGCTCTGCGAGGTGATGCGCCACCTCGTTTCCCGCGGCAGCGCGAGTTATGCACTCGAGTGCCAAAAGGGGTTCTTTCTGCGCTATATTGCGAATGCTTACATTCCGCTTACGGACGCGATGCTCGCGAGCGCCGCAGCAGGGTTCTACCAGGACGTCGCGCAGGTCACGCGGGCGTTCTTCGAAATCGAGTCCCGATCGTTCGAGATGGTCTGACTTCCCGGAAGGAGGCTAGAAAATGGACAAGACCAGGCACAGCCGGAGGAACTTCCTGATCGCCGTCGGCGCCAGCGGCGCCGCGGCCGCGGCCGCGATCGGCGCGAAGGCCGCGCCAGCGCCGGCGAACGCAGCGAAGAAGGACGGGACCAAGCGGACCGGATACGAGCTGACCGAGCACGTCCGCCGCTACTACCGCACGACGCTGGTCTAGAGCGAGGAGGGCGCCATGCTGCTCACGAAGAAATCCACCGCCGCGCCGGCGCCGCAGGCGCGCCTCGCGCGGAGCCTCTCCGGGACGCTCGCGCGCACCATCGACCGGCGCACGTTCCTCAAGCGCTCGGGCGTCGCGGCCGGCGCCGGGGCGTTCGCCTCGCAGCTGCCGTTCAACATGGTGGAGCGGGCCGAGGCGCAGGACAAGCCGGCCGCCGGCGGCAAGGTCGAGGTCAAGCGCACGGTGTGCACGCACTGCTCGGTCGGGTGCGCGATCGACGCGGTGGTCGAGAACGGCGTCTGGGTGCGCCAGGAGCCGGTGTTCGACTCGCCGCTCAACCTCGGCGCGCACTGCGCCAAGGGCGCCGCGATCCGCGAGCACGGCATGACCGAGCACTCGCACCGCCTCAAGTACCCGATGAAGCTCGAGGACGGCAAGTGGAAGCGCATCTCGTGGGACCAGGCGTACGACGAGATCTCGCAGAAGCTGCTGCAGATCAAGAAGGAGAGCGGCGCCGACGCGACCTTCTGGATCGGGTCCTCGAAGCACAACAACGAGCAGTCCTACCTGCTGTGCAAGTGGGTGCGCCTGTGGGGCACCAACAACACCGACCACCAGGCGCGCATCTGCCACTCCACCACCGTGGCCGGCATCGCCAATTCCTGGGGCTACGGGGCGATGACCAACTCGTACAACGACGAGCAGAACTCGAAGAGCCTGCTCTTCTTCGGCTCGAACGCGGCCGAGGCGCACCCGGTGTCGATGCTGCACACGCTGCACGCCAAGGAGAACGGCTGCAAGGTCATCGTCGCTGACCCGCGCTTCACCCGCACCGCGGCCAAGGCGGACAAGTACGTGCGCGTGCGCTCCGGCACCGACGTGGCGTTCCTGTTCGGCCTGCTGTACCACGTCTTCAAGAACGGCTGGGAGGACAAGGAGTACATCCGCGACCGCGTCTACGGCATGGACAAGGTCAAGGCGGAGGTGATGGCGAAGTACACCCCCGAGGCGGTCGAGGCGGTCACCGGCGTGCCCGAGAAGGAGATGTACGAGGTCGCCAAGATCCTGGCCGACAACCGGCCGGGCATGATCGTCTGGGCGATGGGGCAGACGCAGCACTCGAACGGCAACGCCACCGTGCGCGCGAACGCGGTGCTGATGCTCGCGCTCGGCAACGTCGGGCGCCCCGGCGGCGGCTGCAACATCTACCGCGGCCACGACAACGTGCAGGGCGCGACCGACATCGGGCCGAACCCGGACTCGCTGCCGGCCTACTACGGGCTGGCGCCGGGCGCGTTCGCGCACTGGGCGCGGGTGTGGAACGTCGACCCGAAGTGGATCGAGGCGCAGTACCCGCCGGGCACCATGAACAAGCCCGGCATCACCGTCTCGCGCTGGGCCGACGCGGTGCTGGAGAAGAACGAGCACATCGACCAGGGTCCGAACGTCCGCGCGGTGATCTACTGGGGCCACGCGCCCAACTCGCAGACGCGCGGTCTCGACATGGTCGAGGCGATGAAGAAGCTCGACCTGCTGGTGGTCATCGACCCGTACCCGTCGGCGACGGCGGCGATGTTCGCCATGGCGCGCAAGGACGGCGGCTACCTGCTGCCCGCCGCGACGCAGATGGAGTGCCCGGGGAGCGTCACGGCCTCGAACCGCTCGATCCAGTGGCGCGAGAAGGTGATCGACCCCCTGTTCGAGTCGCGCACCGACCACATGATCATGTACCAGCTCGCGCAGAAGCTCGGCTTCGCCGACCAGCTCCTCGGCAAGCGCGACGGCAAGCAGAACATCAAGCTCGTGAAGGCCAAGGGCGGCATGGAGGAGCCCGACATCGAGGACATCACGCGCGAGTTCAACGCCGGGTGCTGGACCATCGGCTACACCGGGCAGTCGCCGGAGCGGATGCAGGCCCACATGCGCAACATGCACGTGTTCGACGTGAAGACGCTGCGCGCCAAGGGCGGCAAGGACGCGAAAACCGGCTACGACCTGACCGGCGACTACTTCGGCATGCCCTGGCCCTGCTACGGCACGGCCGCGATCAAGCATCCGGGCTCGCCGGTGCTGTACAACACGACGCAGCACATGATGGACGGCGGCAACACCTTCCGGGCCAACTTCGGCATCGAGCGGGACGGCGTGAACCTGCTGGCCGAAGACGGCGTGTACTCGAAGGGATCGGACCTCACCACCGGGTATCCCGAGTTCGACCACGTGCTCCTGAAGAAGCTCGGCTGGTGGGACGAGCTGACCGAGGCCGAGAAGAAGGAAGCCGAGGGCAAGAACTGGAAGACCGACCTCTCCGGGGGCATCCAGCGCGTCTCGATGAAGCACGGCTGCTCGCCCTTCGGCAACGCCAAGGCGCGCGCGGTGGTGTGGAACTTCCCCGACGGCGTGCCGCTGCACCGCGAGCCGATCTATTCGCCGCGGCCGGATCTGGTGGCGAAGTGGCCGACCCACGACGACGTCAAGGTCCTGTGGCGCCTGCCGACGCTGTTCAAGTCGCTGCAGCAGAAGAACGTCGAGGACAAGGTGGCCGAGAAGTTCCCCCTCATCCTCACCTCGGGGCGGATGGTCGAGTACGAGGGCGGCGGCGACGAGACGCGCTCCAACCCGTGGC
>JAGVSZ010000056.1 GCA_019137045.1 Betaproteobacteria bacterium | reverse complement strand
GGCGCCGATCAGCCGCCGCCGCGCGCGGCGCCGCAGGTCGAGCGCGGCGTCGTTATCGGCCATCGACAGGTCGGAAAGGCGCGGCGCGAGCGGCCATCACATCCGCGACGGTGAGGAAGGAACCAAACACGACGATTCTATCACCTTGGTTCGCGGCTTCCTCCGCCGCGGCGAGCGCCGCGCGCGGGCTTGCGCACCGCTCCACCGCCGCGCCGGGTCGCACGCGGCCGATCGCGGCGGCCACCTCCTCCGCGGTCGCCCCGCGCGGGCCGTCCAGCGTCGCTGCGTACCAGCGGTCGATGTGCCCGGCCAGGCGCCCGACCACGCCGGCGAGGTCCTTGTCGCGCAGCATTCCGACCACCCCCAGGGTGCGCGGACAGGGCCCCATGTCCGCGAGGTTCGCCGCGAGCACCGCGGCGGCCTGCGGATTGTGGGCGACGTCGAGGATCACGGTCGGACGGCCCGGGAGCACCTGGAACCGCCCCGGCAGCTCGGCCCGCGCCAGGCCGTCCCGGATCGCCTGCGCCGGGACGGGCAGCGCGCCCCGCAGGCTGTCCACGGCCGTGATCGCGGTCGCGGCGTTGGCGAGCTGCGGCGCGCCGCGCAGGGCGGGATGCGCGAGGCCTGCGCGCGTGCCGCCCGGCCCCCAGTAGCGCCACTGCAGGCGATCGGCCTCGTAGCCGAAGTCGCGCCCGATGCACAGGAGCTGCGCGCCGATCCCGCGCGCGTGCTCGATCACCGTCGCCGGCGGGTTCGGGTCGCCGACGATCGCCGGCCGGCCGGGACGAAAGATGTGCGCCTTCTCCCATCCGATCCGCTCGCGCGTGGCGCCGAGGTAGTCCATGTGGTCGAGGTCCACGCCGGTCAGGATCGCGCAGTCGGGCTCGAACGCGTTCACCGCGTCGAGCCTGCCGCCGAGGCCGATCTCGAGCACGAGCGCCTCCAGGCGCGCGCGCGCGAACGCCACCCAGGCGGCGAGCGTCCCGAACTCGAAGTAGGTGAGCGGCGTGTCGCGCCGCGCGCGCTCGACCTCCGCGAACGCGGCCACGAGCGCGGCGTCCCCGAGCTCGCGGCCGGCGACGCGCACGCGCTCGGCGTAGCGCAGGAGGTGCGGCGAGGTGTAGCAGCCGACGCGGTAGCCGGCCGCACCCAGCATCGCCTCGAGCAGGGCGCAGGTCGAGCCCTTTCCGTTCGTGCCCCCGACCACGACGATCGGGCAGGACTTCGGGATCGCGAGACGCGCGAGCACGCTCCGCACCCGCTCGAGCCCGAGCGCGATCGTGCTGGGGTGCAGTCGTTCGACGAAGGCGAGCCAGCCGTCGAGGTCGGCGGGAAGCGGCATGGCGCTGCGGGTGCGCGCGGGCCCCGCGTCCTGCACTCAGCTGCCGGGAGGCGGCAGGCGCATGAGCAGCGTGACGAGCGAGGCGATCTCGTCGCGCAGCTCGCGGCGGTCGACGATCTTGTCGATCGCCCCCTTCTCGAGCAGGAACTCCGCGCGCTGGAAGCCCTCGGGCAGCTTCTCGCGCACGGTCTGCTCGATCACGCGCGGCCCGGCGAAGCCGATGAGCGCCCGCGGCTCGGCGAGCACGACGTCGCCCAGCAGCGCGAAGCTCGCCGAGACGCCGCCCATGGTGGGGTCGGCGAGCACCGAGATGAAGGGCAGGCGGCGGGCGGCGAGCTGCGTGAGGGCCGCCGTCGTCTTCGCCATCTGGAGCAGCGACAGCACGCCCTCCTGCATGCGCGCGCCGCCGGTCGCGGTGAAGCACACGAACGGCAGGTTCTGGTCGAGGCAGGCGTGCACGCCGCGCACGAAGCGCTCCCCGACCACCGACCCCATCGAGCCGCCCATGAAATCGAACTCGAACGCCGCCGCCACGAGCGGCACGTCGCGCACCGCGCCCTGCATCACGACCAGCGCGTCGGTCTCATGCGTGTCCTTCTCGGCCTCCTCGAGCCGCTCGGTGTAGCGGCGCGAGTCCTTGAACTTGAGCGTGTCGACCGGCACCACCTCGGCGCCGATCTCGTAGCGCCCCTCGGGATCGAGGAACGCGTCGAGCCGCGCGCGCGCGCCGATGCGGTCGTGGTGGGCGCACTTCGGGCAGACGCGGGCGTTCTTCTCCAGGTCGGTCGTGTACAGCACCGCATCGCAGGCGGGGCACTTCGACCACAGGCCCTCGGGCACCTGCCGCCGTGCGGCGCCCTCGGCGCGCTTGATCTTCGGCGGCAGGAGCTTCTGCAGCCAGCTCACCGCACGCCCTTCGCGGCACGCGCCCGCGCGCGGCATCCCGGGGATCGGCGCGGCGGTCTCATGCGGGGCTCGCCACCGCGGCCGGCCGGTCGAGCGCGGCACGGATCGACGCCACGAACGCGCCGGCGCGGTCGCTCGCCGCCTCCGGCCCCGCCCGCTCCATCTCCTGGATGAGGGCGCTGCCGATGATCACCGCGTCGGCTGCGGCACCGACCGCCCGGGCCGTCTCGCCGTCGCGGATGCCGAACCCTACGCCGAGCGGGAGCTTCGTCTTGCGCCGGATCGCCGCGAGCTTCGCCGCCACCTCGGCGACGTCGAGCTGCCCCGCGCCGGTGACCCCGGTGAGCGAAACGTAGTAGATGTAGCCGCTGGCGAGCCGGGCGATCTGATCGGTCCGGGCCTCGGTCGAGGTCGGCGCGAGCAGGAAGATGAGATCGATCCCGTGGGCGCG
Organism: Betaproteobacteria bacterium; assembly: GCA_019137045.1. Lineage (GTDB taxonomy): Bacteria > Pseudomonadota > Gammaproteobacteria > Burkholderiales > SG8-39 > JAGVSZ01. Next base: position 3,022 of record JAGVSZ010000056.1, on the reverse strand, counting down.
CGCGAGCGCGGCGAAGGACGCGCACTCCTCGGGCGGATAGTCGACCACGAGCACGCCGTCGACGCCGGCCGCGCGGGCGCGCGCGACGAACGCCTCCGGGCCCAGGGCCTCGATCGGGTTCGCGTACCCCATCAGGACGACCGGCGTCCGGTCGTCGGTGCGGCGGAACTCGGCGACGAGCGCGAGCACCGTGTCGAGACTCGTCCCCGCGCCGAGCGCGCGCTCGCTCGCGCGCTGGATCACCGGGCCGTCGGCCATCGGGTCGGAGAACGGCACGCCGAGCTCGATGACGTCGGCGCCCGCCTGCACCAGCGCGTGCATGAGCGCCACGGTCGGCCCTGCCGCGGGGTCGCCCGCCGTGACGAACGGGATGAGCGCCTTGCGCCGCGCGCGCGCCAGGCGCTCGAAGGCGGCGGGAATGCGCGACATGCCTCGCGCCGCTACCACACGATGCCGGATTGCTCGGCGACGGTGTGCATGTCCTTGTCGCCGCGCCCGGAGAGGTTCACGAGCAGGATGCGGTCGCGCCCCATGCCCGGCGCGATCCGCGCGGCGTACGCGAGCGCGTGCGCGGACTCGAGCGCCGGGATGATGCCCTCGTAGCGGCAGCAGTCGTGGAACGCCTGCAGCGCCTCGCCGTCGTCCACCGTCACGTACTCGGCGCGCCGCGTGTCCTTCAGCCACGCGTGCTCGGGGCCCACGCCCGGGTAGTCGAGCCCGGCCGAGATCGAGTGGGTCGCGGTGATCTGGCCGTGCTCGTCCTGCAGGAGGTAGGTGCGGTTGCCGTGCAGCACGCCCGGCCGGCCGGCGCTGAGCGACGCCGCGTGCTTGCCGCTCGCCACGCCGAGCCCGCCCGCCTCCACGCCGATCAGGCGCACGCCCGCGTGCGGGATGTACGCGTGGAAGATCCCCATCGCGTTCGATCCGCCGCCGACGCACGCGAGCACCGCGTCCGGCTGGCGGCCGGCGAGCTGCGGCATCTGCTCGAGGCACTCGCGCCCGATTACCGACTGGAAGTCGCGCACCATCATCGGGTACGGGTGCGGGCCGGCCACCGTCCCGATGATGTAGAAAGTGTCGTGCACGTGGGTCACCCAGTCGCGCATCGCCTCGTTGAGCGCGTCCTTGAGCGTCCTCGACCCCGACTCGACCGGGACCACCGTCGCGCCGAGCAGCTTCATGCGGTACACGTTCTGCGCCTGGCGCTGCACGTCCTCGGACCCCATGTACACCACGCACTCGAGCCCGAAGCGCGCCGCCATGGTCGCGGTCGCGACGCCGTGCTGGCCGGCGCCCGTCTCCGCGATCACGCGCGGCTTGCCCATGCGCCGCGCGACCAGCGCCTGGCCGAGCGTGTTGTTCACCTTGTGCGCGCCGGTGTGATTGAGGTCCTCGCGCTTGAGGTAGATCTGGGCGCCGCCGAGGCGGTCCGACCAGCGCCGCGCGTGGTAGATCGGGCTCGGGCGGCCGACGTAGTGCTCCAGCTCGTGCTCGAACTCGGCCACGAATGCGGGGTCCTTCCGGCAGCGCTCGTAGGCCGCGCGCAGCTCGTCGAGCGCGTGCATCAGCGTCTCGCCGACGAACACGCCGCCGTAGGGCCCGAAGTGCCCGCGGGCGTCCGGAAGGTCATACATCTGCACTGCGGACGGCCTCCATGAACGCGGCGATGCGCCGCTCGTCCTTTCTCCCCTTGCCGGCCTCGACGCCGCTCGAGACGTCGACCGCCCAGGGCCGCACGCGCCGGATCGCTTCCCCCACGTTCTCCGCGTCGAGACCGCCCGAGAGGACGAGCGGCCGCCCGAGCGCGCGCGGGACGAGGTCCCAGTCGAAGGCCTCGCCGGTGCCGCCGTACAGCGCCTGGCGGTAGGCATCGAGGAGCCACCCGGCGGCGTCGCCAAAGGGCGTGAGGGATTCTAGCAAATCGACCCCCGGGCGAACGCGTGCGGCGCGCAGGTACGGAACGCCGAAGCCGCGGCAGAAGCCGGCGGTTTCCTCGCCGTGGAACTGGAGCAGGTCGGGCCGGCAGGCGCGGATCACGGCCTCGACTTCCGCCGCGGCGGGGTTCACGAACACGGCGACGCGCGCGACGAACGGCGGCAGGCGCGCGGCGATCTCGGCCGCGCGGTCGAGCGACACGAGCCGCGGGCTGGGCGGGTAGAAGACGAGCCCGATCGCGTCGGCGCCGTGGCGTGCGGCCGCGAACCCGTCGTCGACGGACGTGATGCCGCAGATCTTCACGCGCGTGCGCATGCCTAGGTGTCCGCTCCGAGCAGGGCGAGCATAGGCGGGAACCCCGGCAGCCGCCAGCGCTCGGGGTACTCGACCGCGGTCAGGTAGAGCCCCTCCGGCCCGAAGGTCGGCGCGCCGCGCGCGCGGTCGCGGCTCGCGAGCACCTCGGCCACCCAGCCGGGCGGCTGCGCCCCCCGGCCGACCTGGACCAGGCAGCCCACCAGGTTGCGCACCATGTGGTGCAGGAAGGCGCTCGCGGTGAACTCGAACACGAGGTGCGCGCCGCGGCGGGCGATCGCGACCCGCCGTAGCACCTTGACCGGCGACTTCGCCTGGCACTCCGACGAGCGGAACGCGGTGAAATCGTGCTCGCCCTCGAGCGCGGCGGCGGCCGCGCGCATCGCGCCCAGGTCGAGCGGCAGGTGGAACCAGCCCACGCGACCCGCGAAGACCGCCGGCCGCACCGGGTGGTTGTAGAGCACGTATGCGTAGCTGCGGCTGATGGCGGCAAAGCGCGCGTGGAACGCTTCGTCCACTACGCACGACCATTGCACCGCGACGCTCTCGGGCAGGTGCGCGTTGGTCCCGCGCACCCAGGCCGTGTCGGGACGCTCGGCCGCGACCTCGAAGTGCGCGACCTGACCGGTCGCGTGCACGCCCGCGTCGGTGCGCCCGGCCGCCGTGCCCCGCCCGGGCGCGCCGGCGAGCGGGGCGAGCGCCGCCTCGCGCCGAGCGTGCACCGTGTGGCTCGCGGGCGGCGATTGCCAGCCGGCGAACGCCCGGCCGTCGTAGG
>JAGVSZ010000520.1 GCA_019137045.1 Betaproteobacteria bacterium | reverse complement strand
GCACCATGGGCAACGGCATCGCGCAGGCGTTCGCGGTCGCGGGCTTTCCCGTCACCATGACCGACATCGCCGACGCGCCGCTGCAGCGCGGCCTGAAGACCGTCGATGCGAGCCTCGAGCGCCTGGTCAAGAAGGACAAGATGAGCGCCGCCGACAAGTCCGCCGCGCTCGGGCGCATCCGGACCGCGACGAGCCTCGAGCCGCTGCACGCCGCAGACCTCGTGATCGAGGCGGCGACCGAGAACCTCGACCTCAAGCTCGAGATCTTCGGCCGCATCGACCAGGTCGCGAAGGGCGACGCGATCCTCGCCACCAACACCTCGTCGATCTCGATCACCCGCCTCGCGGCGGCCACGAAGCGCCCCGAGAGGGTGATCGGCATGCACTTCTTCAATCCGGTGCCGGTGATGGCGCTCGTCGAGCTGATCCGGGGCCTGCAGACTTCGGACGCGACCTACGCGTCCGCCGAAGCGCTCACGAAGAGGATCGGCAAGACCCCCGTGAAGGTGAAGAACTCGCCGGGGTTCGTCGTCAACCGGATGCTCTGCCCGATGATCAACGAGGCGATCTTCGCGCTCGGCGAGGGGCTCGCCACCGCGGCCGAGATCGACGAGGCGATGAAGCTCGGCTGCAACCACCCGATCGGCCCGCTCGCGCTGTGCGACCTGATCGGCCTGGACGTCGAGCTCGCGGTGATGCAGGTGCTGTTCGAGGGCTTCAAGGACCCGAAGTACCGCCCCGCGCCGCTGCTCGTGGAGATGGTCGAGGCGGGGTACCTCGGGCGCAAGACCGGGCGGGGGTTCCACGCCTACGGGTGAGCGCCCGGCGCCGCGCGCCGGTTTGCCCGCCGGCGCATTTGCCGGCAGAATTCGGCTCCCCGCGCAGCCGGCGATGGCCGGCGTAGGCCCGGCATGAGGCCGGCGGGGAGCGGCCCTGGGCCGCAAACTGTCCACTGAACTGAACGAGTCGAGGAGGGCGCCATGGCCGGCGAGCTGGATACTTTTCCGCGCCTGCTGCTGCACCACGCCACGGTCCGTCCGGACCGGCCGGCGATTCGCGAGAAGGACCTCGGCATCTGGCAGGCCTGGACCTGGCGCCAGGTCGCCGACGAGGTGCGCGCGCTCGCCTGCGGGCTCGCGGCGCAGGGCTTCAAGCGCGGCATGTCGCTCGCGATCATCGGGGAGAACCGGCCGCGCCTCTACTGGGCGATGGCCGCCGCCCAGTCGCTCGGCGGCATCCCGGTGCCGATCTACCAGGACGCGGTCGCGCAGGAGATGTTCTACGTCTTCCACGACGCGGACATCTAGTTCGCGATCGTGGAGGACCAGGAGCAGGTCGACAAGCTGCTCGAGATCATGCCGCAGTGCCCGCAGCTCAAGCACGTCTGCTTCGACGACGCGCGCGGGATGCGGCACTACACGCAGGCGGAGCTGACGAGCTTCGACGACCTGCAGGCGGCCGGGCGCGACTTCGACCGCCGCAACCCGGAGTTCTTCGCCGCCGAGGTTGCGCGCGGCAAGGGCAGCGACATCGCGTCGATGTTCTACACCTCGGGCACGACCGGCAATCCGAAGGGCGTCACCCACACGCACGAGGCGCTCATCACCGCCGGGCGCGCCGGGGCCGAGATGGAGGGCCTCGCGCCGGAGGACGAGGTGCTCGCCTACCTCCCGATGGCGTGGATCGGGCAGAACATCTTCTCCTACACCCAGTCGTACATCGTCGGCTTCTGCATCTCGTGCCCGGAGTCGGCCGAGACGGTGGGCACCGACATGCGCGAGATCGGCCCGACCTACTACTTCGCGCCGCCGCGGGTGCTCGAGGCGCTGGTGACGCAGGTGTCGATCCGCGTCGAGGACCTGTGGTGGGGCGGCCGCAGGACCTACGCGTACTTCATGGACCTCGCGCGCCGCGTCGGCGGGAAGATCCTCGACCGGCAGCCGGTGACGCCCGGGGACCGGCTGCGGTACGCCCTCGGCAACCTGCTCGTGTACGGTCCGCTGCGCAACGTGCTCGGCATGAGCCGCGTGAAGGTGGCCTACACCGCGGGCGAGGCGATCGGGCCGGATCTGTTCGTGTTCTTCCGCTCGATCGGGGTCAACCTGAAGCAGCTCTACGGCTCGACCGAGACGGCGGTGTTCGTGTGCGTGCAGCCGAACGGGCAGGTGAAGGCCGACACGGTCGGCCCGCCGGTGAAGGGCGTGGAGGTCAAGGTCGCCGACTCGGGCGAGATCCTGATCCGCAGCCCGGGCCTGTTCCGCGAGTACCACAAGAACCCCGAGGCGACCGCGGAGGCGAAGGACGCCGAGGGCTGGTTCCACACCGGCGACGCCGGGTACTTCGACGGCGACCGCCACCTCAAGATCATCGACCGCGCCAAGGACGTCGGCCGGCTCGCCGACGGCACGCTGTTCGCGCCCAAGTACCTCGAGAACAAGCTCAAGTTCTTCCCGTACATCAAGGAGGCGGTGTGCTTCGGGCACGGGCGCGAGATGGTTTGCGCCTTCGTCAACATCGACTTCGAGGCGGTCGGCAACTGGGCCGAGCGGCGCAACCAGCCGTACTCCGGCTACACCGACCTCGCCGGGCAGGCGCCGGTGTACGACCTGGTGCGCGAGTGCGTGGAGAAGGTCAACGCCGACCTCGCCGTCGACCCGACGCTCGGCGGCTCGCAGATCCACCGCTTCCTCATCCTGCACAAGGAGCTCGACCCCGACGACGGCGAGATCACGCGCACGCGCAAGGTGCGGCGCGGGTACATCGCGGAGAAGTACGCCCCGCTCGTCGCCGCGCTCTATGGCGGCAAGCGCGAGTGCTTCATCGAGACCCAGGTGCGCTTCGAGGACGGGCGCACCGGCTCGATCAGCGCCAACCTGAAGATCGCCGACGCCAAGACCTACCCGGTCGCGGCGGCGAAGAAGGCGGCCTGAGCGCCCCGGCCGATGCAGCACGCGCGCAAGATCGGGGCGCCGATCCTGACCGTAGAGGGCGTCTCGCTCGCGTTCGGCGGCGTGCGCGCGCTGCAGAACGTGTCGTTCGACGTGCGCGAGCACGAGATGCGCGCGATCATCGGCCCGAACGGCGCGGGCAAGAGCTCGATGCTGAACGTGATCAACGGCGTCTACCACCCGCAGGAAGGCACGGTCACGTTCGACGGCAAGGTGCGCCACGAGCAGGATCCGCACGAGGCCGCGGCGCGCGGCATCGCGCGCACCTTCCAGAGCCTGGCGCTGTTCAAGGGCATGAGCGTGCTCGACAACCTCATGACCGGGCGCAACCTCAAGATGCGCACCAACCTCGTCCTGCAGGCGGTGCGCCTCGGCCCCGCCCTGCGCGAGGAGATCGAGCATCGCGCCGCGGTGGAGCGGATCATCGACTTCCTCGAGATCCAGGCCCACCGCAAGACCCCGGTGGGCCGGCTCCCGTACGGTCTGCAGAAGCGGGTGGACCTCGGCCGCGCGCTCGCCATGGAGCCGCGCGTGCTCCTGCTCGACGAGCCGATGGCGGGCATGAACGTGGAAGAGAAGCAGGACATGTGCCGCTTCATCCTCGACGTGAACGACCAGTTCGGCACCACGATCGTGCTGATCGAGCACGACATGGGCGTGGTGATGGACATCTCCGACCGCGTGGTCGTGCTCGACTACGGGCGCAAGATCGCCGACGGCACGCCCGACGAGGTGCGCAGCAACCAGGCGGTGATCGACGCCTACCTCGGGGTCGCGCATTAGGATGAACACCGCAGGTTTCCTGGATTCGGGGAGCACGAGGGGGTGTGCCCCCTCGCGTCGTGGAAAACGGAGATGCTGAAGCGCAACTGGCCGGTCGTCGCCCTCATCGCGCTGCTCGTCGCGGGCCTGGTCGCGCCGCTCGCGACCGGCGAGACGCCCGCCGGCTTCTACGCGGAGGTGCTGCTCGGCGGGCTGATGACCGGGGTGCTCTATTCGCTGGTCGCGCTCGGGTTCGTGCTGATCTTCAAGGCCTCGGGCGTGTTCAACTTCGCGCAGGGTGCGATGGTGCTCTTCGCCGCGCTGTCGGTGGCGCGCATGGCCGAGGTCATGCCGTGGTGGATCGCCGCGGCGCTCGCGGTCGGCATCATGGTGGCGCTCGCCTGGCTGATCGAGCGCCTGGTGCTGCGGCCGCTCGTCAACCAGGAGGCGATCGCGCTGCTGATGGCCACGCTCGGGGTCACGTACTTCCTGGACGGCTTCGGGCAGACGGTGTGGGGCAGCGACATCTACGAGATCAATCTCGGCATCGCCAAGGAGCCGGTGATGGTCCTCGAGAACCTGTTCCAGGGCGGGATTCTCGTGAACAAGGAGGACTTCGTCGCCGCGGTCGCGGCGGGAGTGCTCGTGGCGCTGCTCGCGCTGTTCTTCCAGAAGACCCCGACCGGCCGCGCGCTGCGCGCGGTGGCCGACGACCACCAGGCCGCGCAGTCGATCGGCATCCCGCTCAACCGCATCTGGGTGATCGTGTGGTCGGTCGCCGGCGTGGTCGCCCTGGTCGCCGGCGTGATCTGGGGCTCCAAGCTCGGCGTGCAGTTCTCGATCTCGCAGGTCGCCCTGAAGGCGCTGCCGGTCGTCATCCTGGGCGGGTTCACCTCGGTGCCCGGGGCGATCATCGGCGGGCTGATCATCGGCGTGGGCGAGAAGATGGCCGAGGTGTTCCTCGGCCCGGTGCTGGTCAAGGCGTTCGACCTCGCCGGCGGCGGCATCGAGAACTGGTTCGCCTACATGCTCGCGCTGCTCTTCCTGCTCGTGCGGCCCGAGGGGCTCTTCGGCGAGAAGCACATCGATCGGGTATGACGACTCCCCTCCCGCCCCGACCCTCACCTCCCCGCAAGCGGGGAGGGAGGGAGGCTGTGACGACTCCCCTCCCGCCCCGACCCTCACCTCCCCGCAAGCGGGGAGGGAGGGAGTAACCCACAGCTACGGTTAATACTTCAGCGCGCCCATGCTCTACCGCGAAAACGGCCAGTTCAAGACGAGCTACGCCGCCGACCAACAGATGCTGCCGATCCGGCAGGATCAGGTGTTCATGATCGTGCTGGTCGCGTTCGCGTTCGTGGTGGTGCCGTTCGTCGCGAGCGACTACCTGATCCGCGCGATCCTCGTCCCGTTCCTGATCCTCTCGCTCGCGGCCCTCGGGCTCAACATCCTCACCGGCTACTGCGGCCAGGTCTCGATCGGGCACGCCGCGTTCATGGCGGTCGGCGCCTACGCCGCCTACAACATCGCGCTGCGGCTGCCCTGGCTGAACATCCTGGTCGTGCTCGTGCTCGCGGGCCTCGCCGCCGCGCTGGTCGGGATGTTCTTCGGGATCCCCAGCCTGCGGATCAAGGGCCTGTACCTCGCCGTCGCCACGCTGGCGGCGCAGTTCTTCTTCGACTGGGTGTTCGCGCGCGTCAAGTGGTTCACCAACTACTCGCCTTCGGGCTCGGTCGCGGTGCCGGACGTCGCGCTGCTCGGGGTGGTGCTCGACACCCCGCAGGAGAAGTACCTCTTCGTCGTCGCGATCGTCGCGCTCTTCGCCCTGCTCGCGAAGAACCTCGTGCGCGGCCACGTCGGCCGCTCGTGGATGGCGATCCGCGACATGGACGTGGCGGCCGAGGTCATCGGCATCCGGCCGATGGCCGCGAAGCTCTCCGCGTTCGCCGTGAGCTCGTTCTACGTCGGCGTCGCGGGCGCGCTGTGGGGCTTCATCCACCTCGGCTCGTGGGAGC
>JAGVSZ010000497.1 GCA_019137045.1 Betaproteobacteria bacterium | reverse complement strand
TGCAGCGGGCCTTTCCCGTGACGTTTCCGCGCACGCTCGGCCGCGACTGCGCCGGCACGGTCGTGGCCGTCGGCGGCGACGTCGCCGATCTCGCGGCCGGCGACGAGGTGCTCGGCGTGAGCGCACCCGACCGCGACGGCACGCACGCCGGATTCGCGCGCCTGGGCGCGGGCGCGGTGGTGCCCCGCCCGCCGACGCTCGCCCCCGCTGCCGCCACGACGCTCGGCGTCGCGGCGCTGTCGGCGTACATCCCGCTCGTCGAGCTGGCCCGAGTCGCCGCCGGGGAGCGCGTCCTCGTCCACGCCGGCGCGGGGGGCGTCGGACACTTCGCGATCCAGATCGCGCGCCACCTCGGCGCCGAGGTGAGCGCGACCTGCAGCGCGCGCAACGCGGACTTCTGCCGCGCCCTCGGCGCGCACCGCGTCATCGACTATGCGCGCGAGGACTTCGCCGCGGTCGCGCGCGGGTGCGACGTGATCCTCGACACGCTGGGCGGCGAGGTGCACGCGCGCTCCGCCGCCGCGCTCGCGCCGGGAGGGCGGCTCGTGTACCTCATCGCCGGCCCGCTGCCGCCCGTCACCCGCACCGACATCGAGGTGCTGAACGGCCCGATCGTCGCGACGCGCGAGCGCCTCGGCCGCATCGCCGGCTGGGCCGCGGCCGGCGTCCTCAAGCCGCACGTCGAGCGCATCTACGCCTTCGAGGACGCGCCGGCGATGTACGCCGCGAGCGAGCGGCGGCACGGGCGCGGGAAGCTCGTGCTGGAGACGGGCGCCGGGGCCGACGCGCGCTGACGCGTCAGGTCTTCTCCGACTGCGCGCCGTCGGGCAGCCCGCCGCCGTTGCGCGCCGGCGCCTCCGCCACGTCGGTGCGCAGCCGGCTGCGCGCGAGCACGCCCGCCTCCTCGAGGATCGGGTAGGCGATGGCGCAGAAGTGCGAGTTGATGCGCTTGAACTCGTTGATGATGTCCAGGTGCAGCGAGCTCGTCTCGATCGACTCCGGCGTCTGCCAGGCGAGCCGGTCGAGGTGGGTGCCGGCGTAGGCGCGCTCGAGGTCGCGGAACTCGGCCTTCTGCGCGATCAGGAGCTGCGCGCTCTTCAGGTCGCCGCTCAGGAACACGTTCAGCGCGAGGCGCAGCGTCGCCATCAGGCGCCCGTGCAGCTCCTCGATCTCCTTCAGCCCCGCCTCCGAGAACGAGCGCCCCTGCGAGATCTTCTTCTGCTCCAGGTCGTCGACGATGTGCTCGACGATGTCGCCGACGTGCTCGAGGTTGATGGTGAAGGACATGATCTCGGCCCAGCGCCGGCTCTCGCGCTCGTCGAGCGCCTCGCGGCTGATCTGGGTGAGATAGAGCTTGATCGAGGTGTACAGCTCGTCCACCACGTCGTCCATGCGCCGCAGCTCGCGCGCGAGCTTGCCGTCGTTCGTGCGCGTCGCCTCCAGCACGCCGCCGAGCATGCGCTCGATCACGTCGCCGATGCGCAGCGCCTCGCGCGCGGCGTTGGCGAGGGCGAGCGCCGGGGTGTCGAGCGCGTCGGGGTCGAGGTTGCGCGCCTGCGCCGCGGCGGCCTTCTGCGGATCGTCGGGCAGCAGGCGCTCGACCAGCCGCGCCACCGGCGCGGTGAAGAAGATGAGCGTGACGGCGAGCAGGAGGTTGAACGCGGTGTGGAAGTTCACGACCAGGCGCTGCGGGTCCGGGTCGAGCCAGGCGAGCGCGTCGGTGATGAGCGCGAGCAGCGGGAGCGTGAACACGCAGCCGGCGAGCTTGAAGAGGAGGTTCCCGAGCGCCACGCGCCGGCCGGCCGCGCCGCTGCCCGCGGTGGCGAGCAGCGCCACGAACCCGCTGCCGAGGTTGGCGCCGAGCACCAGGAACAGCGCCACCTTGAGCCCGATCAGGCCGCTCGCGACGAACGCCGCGGTGAGCAGCACCACCGCGAGGCTCGACCAGGCGAACACGGTGAAGAGCGCACCGATCAGCAGGTCGAGCAGCGAATCCCCCGACAGCGAGCCGAAGATGACCTGCACGCCGGCGGCCTGGGTGAACGGGCGCGCCGCCTGCAGGATGGTCTGCAGCGCGAGGATGATCAGCCCCAGCCCGATCGCGATGCGCCCGATCTGGCCGGCGCGCGTCGCCTTGCGCGACAGGTGCAGGATCACGCCCACGCCGATCAGCAGGGGCGAGAGCCAGGACAGGTCGAAGGAGAAGACCTGCACCACCAGGCTGGTGCCGACGTCGGCGCCGAGCATGATCGCGAGCGCCGGCGCGAGCGCCATCATCTTGTGGCTCACGAAGGAACTCAGGATGAGCGCGGTGGCGCTGGAGGACTGGACCAGCGCGGTCACCCCCACCCCCGCGAGCAGCGCCTGCGGCCGGCCGGACACGCTCTGCGCGAGCACGCCGCGCAGGTTCCCGCCGAAGACGCGCAGCACGCCCGACCGCACGATGTGCGTCCCCCACACGAGCAGGGCGATGCCGGCCAGGATGCTGATCAGCGTCTGCATGTTGAGCGCGCGTTCCCCACAAGCGTAAGCGTGCGCCCACTCGCCGCGCAAGGGAAGAGGCTTCCTTCACGCGCGGCGCCGGCGAGCGGCCCGCGGCGCCCTAGACGAGCGCGCCCACCACCGCCCCGGCCACGATCAGCCACAGCGGGTGCAGCCGCGTCACCGAGGCGAGCACCGTCGATGCCATTGCGACGAGGTAGATCCGCCAGTCGTGCGCGGCGCCGGTCGCGAGCACGAAGCCGCTCGCCAGCACCACCCCGACGGTGACCGGGGCGAAGCCGGTGCGCATCGCCCGCGCCCAGCGCGAACCGGCGGCGCGGAAGTGCGCGCGCGCGACCAGCCAGGCGATCACGGAGCACGGCAGGCAGAAGGCGACGAGCGCCGCGACGCCGAGCCCGACGCCGCCGACGCGCTGCCCGATGAGCGCCATGACCAGCACGTTCGGCCCGGGCGCGGCCTGGCTGAGCGCCACCAGCGTCGCGAACTCGGTCCCGGTCATCCAGCCGCGCTCGGTCACCACCAGGCGGAAGATGTCGGGGAAGACCGCGTGCGCGCCGCCCACCGAGACGAGCGACAGCGCGGCGAGATGCCCGAGCAGCGTGCCGGCGTCGGCGAGCGACTCCATCAGGTCGCGCGCCGCCACGCGATGAGCACGCCGAGGGGCGCGAGCACCAGCACCACCAGCGGCAGCGGCAGGTGCGCGAAGACGATCGCGAGGAAGCCCGCGGCGCCGAGCGCGATCACCCAGGCGCGCGGCTCGAGCGCGTGCGCGAAGCGGATGCCGACCGAGAGCACGAGCCCGGCCGCCGCCGCGCCGACGCCGGCGAAGGCGCCCTTCAGCCACGGCACCTCCGCGAACTGCTGGTAGATCGCGCCCAGGGCGAGGAACAGCGCGAGCGGGACGAGGGTCAGGCCGAGGACGCCCGCGGCCGCCCCGGCCGCGCCGCGGAAGCGCGTTCCCAGCATGATCGCGACGTTCACGATGTTCGGGCCGGGCAGGAGCTGGGCGAGGCTGAGGAGCTCGGTCATCTCCGCGTCGGTGATCCAGCGCTTGACTTCGACGAGCTGGCGGCGCGCGTACGGCAGGACCCCGCCGAAGCCGGAGATGCCGACGCTCAGGAACGCGGTGAAGAGCGCGCGGGAGGTGGGCGGGGTCACCGTCGGCATGCGCGGATCACCGCAGACCGGGCGCGCGAACCGGTGACGCAACGGGGAATGCCCGGGCGCTCGAGCGGGTGGAGGAACGAAGCGCGCCGATCAGGTGCCACATGGGGCAGGCTCCGGCGCACCCCGCATCTGGACGGCGTGGACCGGATGGAGCATGGCGCCGGCGATGGTACACCGGCGCGTCGCGAGGCTCGCGTCCTTGACCTCTCGTCCCGACGACCCGATAGTGGCGCCCGCCCGGTTTCGAGGAAGGGGACACGGATGAACCGGAACGCCCGGCGCGGTCCCGTTCGCGCGCTGCTGCTCGTCGGACTGGCGGTGCCCGTCGCCGCGCTCGCCCAGATCGCCCCGAGCGACGCGGAGGTGCGCGCCTACCGGGGTCTCCACGCGGCGGCGGCGGCGGGGAACGTCGCCGCGATCGAGCGCCTGCTCGCCGCCGGCGCCGACCGCGAGGCGAGCGACGGCAACGGGCGCACGCCGCTGCACGTGGCGGTGTACCGGAAGCAGCGCGCCGCCGCGCGGCTCCTGCTCGCCCAGGGCGCCAACGCGAACGCGCTCGACCGGCAGCGCTACGACGTCGTGACCATCGCGGCGGTCGCCGACGATGTGCCGACGCTCGAGCTGGTACTCGCAGGCGGCGCGAGCGCGAAGAACGTCACCAGTCCCTATGACGGCACGGCGCTCATCGCCGCCGCGCATCTCGGCCACGTCGAGGTGGTCCGGGTCCTGATCGCGGCCGGCGCGCCGCTCGACCACGTCAACAACCTGACCTGGACGGCACTCATGGAGTCGATCGTCCTCGGCGACGGCGGCGGGCGGCACATCGAGACGCTGCGCGCGCTGGTGCAGGCAGGCGCGAACGTGAACATCTCCGACCGGGCCGGGATCACCCCGCTCGCGCACGCGCGCGGGCGGGGGTACAAGGAGATGGTGCGGATCCTGGAGCAGGCCGGGGCCCAGTAGTCCCGCGGCGCGGGTTTGACCGCGATCAGAACCGGCGCGGGCGGAGCCGCTACGCTGGGCGGACCTTCCCCTATCGTTCGGAGTCGACCATGGCCCGCGTCCTGCTGCTCGCCTTCCTCACCGCGCTCTTCGGCGCCGTCCAGGCCGCCGATCCGGACCCGATCGTGAGCTACTCGAAAAAGGCGAAGTTCGAGGACGTGCGCGACGACCTGAAGTCCGCGATCGAGGGCAAGGGGCTCGTGATCGACTACCAGTCGTTCGTCAACCGCATGCTCGAGCGCACCGGCAAGGACGTCGGGTCGGGGCGCAGGCTCTACGCGGACGCCCAGGCCTTCGTCTTCTGCAGCGCCGCGCTCTCGCGCAAGACGATGGAGGCGGACCCGGCGAACGTCTCGATGTGCCCCTACACGATGGTCGTCTACGCGACCGCCCAGGAACCGGACAGGGTGTACGTGACGTACAAGCGGCCCTGGCGACCCGGCGGCTCGGCGGCCTCCAAGGCATCGCTCAAGGAGGTCGAGTCCCTCCTCGACGGCCTCGCACGCGAGGCGCTCGGGCTGAAGTAGCTATCCCCCCGACACCATCTTCGCCGGGTCGACCCACTCGTCGAACTGCTCCGCGGTGACGTGCCCGAGCGCGAGCGCGGCCTCGCGCAGCGTCGTGCCCTCCTTGTGCGCCTTCTGCGCGATCTCGGCCGACTTGTGGTAGCCGATGTGCGGATTGAGCGCGGTGACGAGCATCAGCGAGTTCTCGAGGTGGCGGTCGATCGCCGGTAGGTTGGGCTGGATGCCGGCCGCGCACCGGTCGTTGAACGACGTGCACGCGTCGCCGATCAGGCGCGCGCTCTGCAGCACGTTCGCGGCGATCAGCGGCTTGAAGACGTTCAGCTCGAAGTGCCCGCTCGCCCCGCCGATCGTCACCGCCACGTCGTTGCCCATCACCTGCGCGGCCACCATGGTGAGCGCCTCGGGCTGCGTCGGGTTCACCTTGCCCGGCATGATCGAGGAGCCGGGCTCGTTGTCCGGGATGACGAGCTCGCCGATCCCGCTGCGCGGCCCCGAGCTCAGCATGCGGACGTCGTTGGCGATCTTCATGAGGGACACCG
>JAGVSZ010000095.1 GCA_019137045.1 Betaproteobacteria bacterium | reverse complement strand
GATCGAGAAGCCGTCGAAGTGCTCGAGGAAGGCGTCCGCGAGCACGGCGTTGGACGGCAGCTCGCACATCATCACGATGCGCAGGCCGTTCTCGCCGCGCCGCAGCCCTTCGGACGCGAGCAGGGCGATCACCCGGCGCGCCTCGTCGACCGTGCGCACGAACGGCACCATCAGCTCGACATTGACGAGCCCCATCTCGTCGCGCACGCGGCGCAGCGCCGCGCACTCCAGGGCGAAGCACTCGCCGAACGCGGGCGAGAGGTAGCGCGAGGCGCCGCGGAACCCGAGCATCGGGTTCTCCTCCTCGGGCTCGTAGCGCGCGCCGCCGACGAGCTTGCGATACTCGTTCGACTTGAAGTCGGACAGGCGCACGATCACAGGCTTGGGCCAGAACGCGGCCGCGATGGTGGCGACGCCTTCGGCGAGCTTGTCGACGAAGAACGCGCGCGGGCTCGCGTAACCGCGCGCCGCCTCCTCCACCTGCCGCTTCAGGTCGGCGGGCAGCTGCGGGTATTCCAGCACCGTCTTCGGGTGCACTCCGATCATGTTGTTGATCACGAACTCGAGCCGCGCGTGGCCCACGCCCGCGTTCGGCAGCGCCGCATGCTCGAACGCGAGCTGCGGGTTGCCGACGTTCATGCTGATCTTGACCGGGATGCGCGGCAGGCTGCCGACCGCCTGCGTGGTGACCTCGAACGGCAGGCGCCCGGCATACACGTTGCCGGTGTCGCCCTCCGCGCAAGACACCGTCACCTCGTCGCCCTCGCGCAGCCGGGTGGTCGCATCGCCGCTGCCGACGATCGCCGGAATGCCGAGCTCGCGCGCGATGATCGCGGCATGGCAGGTCCGCCCGCCCCGGTTGGTGACGATTGCGGCAGCGCGCTTCATCACCGGCTCCCAGTTGGGATCGGTCATGTCGGTGACCAGGACGTCCCCGGCCGCCACCCGCGCCATCTCGGAAGCGTCTTTCACCACGCGTACCCGCCCGACTCCGATCTTCTGGCCGATGGCGCGACCGGTCACCAGGACCGGCGCGGAGCCGGCGAGGCGGTAGCGGGTCTGCCCCTCGCTGGCCGGACGCGATTTCACCGTCTCCGGGCGCGCCTGCAGGATGTAGATCTTCCCGTCGAGCCCGTCCTTGCCCCACTCGATGTCCATCGGGCGCCCGTAGTGGCGCTCGATCTCGAGCCCGAACCGCGCGAGCTCGGCGACGTCGCCGTCGTCGATGCAGAACCGGTCGCGCTCCGGGCTGGGCACGTCCACGGTCTGCGTCGAGCGCCCGGTGCGGGCGTCGTCCGCGAACACCATCTTGGTGAGCTTCGAGCCGAGGCTGCGCCGGATGATCGCGTGCCGGCCCGCGGCGAGCATCGGCTTGTGCACGTAGAACTCGTCGGGGTTGACCGCGCCCTGCACCACCGTCTCGCCGAGGCCGTAGGACGCGGTGATGAATACGACGTCGCGGAATCCCGATTCCGTGTCCAGCGTGAACATGACCCCGCTCGACGCCAGGTCGCTGCGCACCATGCGCTGCACGCCGGCCGAGAGCGCCACCTCGGCGTGCGCAAACCCCTGGTGCGCCCGGTAGGAGATCGCGCGATCGTTGTAGAGCGAGGCGAACACGTGCTTGACCGCATCCAGGACGGCGGAGAGCCCCTGCACGTTGAGATAGGTCTCCTGCTGCCCCGCGAACGAGGCGTCCGGAAGGTCCTCCGCGGTCGCGCTCGATCGGACCGCGACCGGAAACTCCCCGTCCTGCATCAGCGCCCGGTACGCGGCGGCGACCGCGGACTCGAGCGCGGCGGGCAGCGGCGCCCGCACGACCCACTCCCGGATCTCCGCGCCACAACGCGCCAGCGCCTCGACGTCGTCGGGGTTCAGCGCGGCGAGACGCCGCTCGATGCGCTCGGCGAGGCCGGAGGCGGCGAGAAACTCCCGGAATGCGTGCGCCGTGGTGGCGAATCCGCCCGGGACCCGAACGCCGCGCGCAGAGAGGTGCGCGATCATCTCGCCGAGGGAGGCGTTCTTGCCGCCCACCCGGGCGAGATCGCTCATGCGCAGGTCCTGAAACCGCACCACGTAGTCGCCGCTGGACATGTCAGCGTCCGTCCTTTCGCCGTTGCCGATGACGGCCGCTATTGTAGTTTCGCTGCGTGGAGGCGTCTGTGCGGTGCGCTTGCAATATGCGTGGAACGGCGCGGGCGGCCGGGACGGCCGCGGAGGCGCGAGCGGGAGACGAGCGGGCCGCGCCCGCTCGGGTGGCTAGCGGCGCAGCCGGAAGACGGCGAGCCCCGAGGCGAGTTCCTTTCCCTCGCGCATCTGCTCGAGGCAACTGTGCATGCCGTAGTCGTAGTAATAGCCGGCGAGCGTCTCGGCGACCTCGCGGGCGTCGATCGGCCACCAGTCCAACTCCCACTTGAACCGCATCTCGAAGCGCAGGCCGATCGCGCGGTGGACGAACGACCGGACCTCCTCGGCGATCGGTATCGCGTCGTGCAGCGCGTCGGGTTCGAGTTCGGTTTGCATGCGTTCCGGGGCGGGTGCGGCCGGGGCGTCAGGCTTCCGTCAGCCGGCTAAGGGGCCCGATGCGCATTCCGCCCGCACTGCGGGAAGGTTGCGCCAGCCCGCGCGGTTCTGCCGTGACTTCGGTCCTCGACCCCGGCGTGGACGGGCCGGACGCGCGTGACCTCCGTCACGCATTTGACCTCCTGTAACGATCTGGCGCGGAAGGTGCTATGACGTGGGCATCGCCCGGCTGTGCGCCGGGCCATGCAAGGGAGGCCGACTGGTGGACGCAACGAACGTGTTGGAGGGCGTCGGGCTGGAGGGCGATCCGGGATGCGCCACGACGCTCGTCGGCGCGACGCCCATCGACCGTCTGGAAGAAGCGGTGTGCGCGCTCAAGCAGCGGCATCCGCCCGAAGCGGTGCGCAGGGCGATGGTCGAGCGGATCGCCCATGCGCCGATCGCGGAGTTCGAGACCCTGAAGCACATCTATCTCAAGCACTGCGGGGACGCGTCCAGGTAGCGTCCCGTACGCCCGCCGTCGCGCCGCATGCGGCCGGCGTGCGCGTGCCGTATAGTGGGCGCGCAGCGCGCGCCTATCGCGGCGGGCGCGTTTCTCCGGACCGCCTCGATGCCCAAGCGCAGTCGCACCGTGTTCTTCGTCTCCGACGGCACCGGCATCACCGCCGAGATGCTGGGCCACAGCCTGCTCACCCAGTTCGAGGGCATCGCGTTCACGCAGGTCGTGGTGCCGTTCGTGGACACGCCCGAGAAGGTGGACGCCTGCCTGCGGCGGGTCGCCGAGGCGCGCGCCGCGTCCGCGGCGCGGCCGATCGTGTTCTGCACGCTCGTCGACGACGCGGTGCGTGCGGCGCTGCGGCAGGCGGACGCGCTGGTGCTCGATTTCTTCGAAGGATTCATCAGCCCGCTGGAAGCGGAGTTCTCCATCCGCTCTTCCCACGCGGTGGGTCGATCGCACGGCGTCGCCCACAGCAAGGAGTACCAGCACCGCATCGAGGCGGTCAACTTCGCGCTCGCTCACGACGACGGGCTCGGCAGCCAGGATCTGGCCCGGTCCGACGTGATCCTGGTCGGCGTCTCGCGCAGCGGCAAGACGCCGACCTGCCTGTACATGGCGCTCCAGTTCGGGATCAAGGCGGCAAACTACCCCCTCACGCCCGACGACTTCGAGCGCGGCGAGCTGCCGGGCGCGGTCGCGCCGCATCTCGGAAAGCTGTTCGGTCTGACGATCTCGCCCGAGCGCCTGAGCGAGATCCGCGAGGAGCGCCGGCCGGGAAGCCGCTACGCCCGCCTCGACAACTGCCGCTACGAGGTCGACGCCGCGGAGACGCTCATGCGCCGGCACGAGATTCCCGCGCTCGGCTCCACCACCCTGTCGATCGAGGAGATCGCGACCCGGATCCTCCAGGCGGTCAGGCTCGAGCGGCGGGTGTACTGAGCGCGCCGGAGCGCTGCTGGCGCGCCTGTTCGAACAGGCACACCGCGGCGGCGGCCGCCACGTTGAGCGACTCGGCCGCTCCCGGCATCGGGATGCGCACGCTCAGCGCGGCGACGGCGGCGAGCGCCGGCGACACCCCGGCCCCCTCCGAACCGAAGATCCAGGCCACCGGCCCGCGCAGGTCGGCTTCGAAGAGCGACACGCCGCCGCGCGCGGCCGTGGTCGCGACCGTCCCGGCGTAGGCGCGGGCGATCTCCTCCAGCGGCGCGTGCTCATGGAGCGCGAGCGCGAAGTGCGCGCCCTGCCCGGCGCGCAGGACCTTGGGGGACCAGGCGAACACGCAACCCTTGGACAGGAAGACGTGGCGCACGCCGGCGGCGGCCGCCGAGCGCAGGAGCGAGCCGAGGTTGCCCGGGTCCTGAATCCCGTCAAGGAGCACGCAGGTCCCGGGCGCGGACGGCGGCGCCGACGGCGCCGGAGTGCGGATGAGCGCGAGCAGGCCGACCGGCTCCACCACCTGCGCGATCTCCGCGAACAGCCGGTCGGAGAGGAGTGCCCGGGCGCGCGCCGCTGAGTGCTCGAAGAGGCGGCGGATCTCCGGGCGCCCGTACCCGGATTCGGAGACGAGCAGCGTCTCCGCGACGCCGCCCGCGGCGTGGTACGCGGTCACGAGATGAGGCCCGTCGAGCAGCGCTGCGCCCTGCTCCCGCCGCGCGCGCGCCGAAGCCGCGAGTCGCGTGGCCTGCTTGAAGAGCGCGTTGTCGCGCGAGCTGATACGCTTGAACGGAACCTGAGGCATCACTCGCCGGGGCGCCGGACGCGCGCCGGGAGCGCGAGTCTAGCAGAGCGCTCATGCGCATCGAGATCGTCACGCCCGCCGCCGCGAGCAGGCGCACCGGGAACCGGCATACCGCGCAGCGCTACGCGGCTTTCCTCCGCGGCGCCGGGCACCAGGTGGGGGTGGCCTCCGCCTGGGACGGCGGCGACTGCGACCTCCTGCTCGCCCTGCATGCGCTGAAGAGCCACGACTCGATCGCGCGCTTCCACGCACGTCATCCGGAGCGCGCGCTCGTGGTCGTGCTGACCGGGACCGACCTCTATCGCGACATCCGCTCTTCCGCCGCCGCGCGCGCTTCCCTCGCGATGGCCACGCGCCTGATCGCGCTCCAGGAGCAGGCCGGCCGCGAGCTCGGACCCGCGCTGCGTGCGAAGCTGCGCGTCGTGTACCAGTCGGCGCGGCCGCGGCGTCGCGCCGCTCCCCCGACGCGGCGCTTTCGCGTGTGCGTGCTCGGCCACCTGCGGGACGAGAAGGACCCGTTCCGCGCCGCGGCAGCGCTCGCTCACCTGCCCGCGCGCTCGCCGGTCGCGCCGCCGATCGAGGTCCTTCAGATCGGCGATGCGCTCTCCGCCGCGATGGAGCGGGAGGCGCACCGGCGGATGCGGGCCGAGCCGCGTTATCGCTGGATCGGCGGCGTGCCGCACGCGCGCGCGCTCGATTGGCTCGGGCGCAGCCATCTGCTCGTGGTCAGCTCGCGCATGGAGGGCGGCGCCAACGTGATCTGCGAGGCCGCGCGGATCGGCGTGCCGGTCGTGGCGTCCCGAGTGGCCGGCAACGTCGGGATGCTCGGGCGGCGCTACCCGGGCTACTACCCCCTGGCCGACGACCGGGCGCTGGCGCGGCTCATCCTGCGGGCGGCGTGCGAGCCGCGCTTCTACGCCCGGCTCGCCGCGCAGCTCGCGGGCCGGCGCCGGCTCTTCGCCCCCGCGGCCGAGCGCGCC
>JAGVSZ010000368.1 GCA_019137045.1 Betaproteobacteria bacterium | reverse complement strand
ATTCGACCGCGTCGGGCGCGAGGCGGTAGCCGCCCCAGTGCGGCGGGCGCGACGGGTCGAGCCCGTGGCGCAGGCCCATCTCCGCCACGCGCGCCACGAGCGCGGCCTTGCCGATCGGCTCGCTCTGCGGCGAGGCCCACGCGCCGATGCGGCTCGCGAGCGGGCGCGTCGCGAAGTACGCGTCGGACTCTTCCGCCGCCGCCTTCCCGATCGCGCCGTCGATGCGCACCTGCCGTTCCAGCTCGGGCCAGAAGAAGAGCAGCGCGGCGTGCGGGTTGCCCGCGAGCTCGCGCCCCTTGCGGCTCTCGTAGTTGGTGTAGAACACGAAGCCGCGGGCGTCGAAACCCTTGAGCAGCACCATGCGCGCCGACGGCCGGCCGTCGGCGCCGACCGTGGCGAGCGCCATCGCGGTCGGCTCCGGCAGCTCGCTCTTCAGCGCCTCGTCGAACCAGCGCCCGAACTGCGCGACCGGGTCGCGCTCGACGTCGGCCTCGTCGAGGCTCTCGCGGCTGTAGTCGCGGCGCAGGCGGGCGATGTCCATGGTCGCGGCGATTCTACCGTGCGGGGCGCTAGAATCCGCCGCAGCCATGGGCGTCATCGACTACGGGCACGGCATCAGCGCGATCGACGGGGCTTACCTGCGCCCGCTGCTGATGGCGGTCCACGCGATCGTCGAGGGCGACCGCGCGGCGCTGGTCGACCCGGGCACGAACGCGTCGGTGCCGCTGATCCTCGACGCCCTGGCGGCGAAGGGGATCGGGCCCGAGCAGGTGGACTACGTGATCCTCACCCACATCCACCTCGACCATGCGGGCGGCTCGGGGCTGCTCATGCGCGCGCTGCCGAACGCGACGCTGACGGTGCATCCGCGCGGCGCCCGCCACATGGCCGATCCGGCGCGGCTCGTCGCGGGCACGATCGGCGTCTATGGCGAGGCCGAGACGCGGCGCCTGTACGGCGAGGTCGTCCCGGTGCCCGCGGCGCGCATCCTCGAGACGCCCGACGGCGCGTCGATCCGCCTCAACGGGCGCGCGCTCGATTTCCACGAGACCTTCGGGCATGCGCGCCACCACGTCGCGATCCGCGACGCCGCGTCGGGGCACGTGTTCGCAGGGGACACCTTCGGGCTCTCGTATCCCGAGCTCGACTGGCAGGGGCGGCGCTTCGCGTTCGCGACCTCGAGCCCCACGCAGTTCGACCCGGCGCCCTATCACCGCTCGCTCGACCTGATCGCGCGGCTCGCGCAGGGCGCGGTGTACGTGACCCACTACGGCCAGGTGCGCGCGCTCGAGGAACGGCTCGCGACGCTGCACCGTCAGGTGGACGCGCTCGCCGCGCTCGCGCTGCGCGAGCGCGAGGCGGGGGCGGGGCGACGCGCGCGGCTGTGGGAAGGGGTGAAGGCGCTCCTGCTCGACGAGGTGCGCCGCTACGGCGCGCCGTTCACGGAAGCGCAGGCCATGGCCGCGTACGGGCAGGACGTCGATCTCAACGCCGACGGCCTGGCGGCGTGGCTCGATTCGGCGCGGTAGCGCGCTCGCCCCGCTCCGTCCCGGAGGCCCTCGGCGCGGCCGCGGGGGCCGCGGCCCGCCGCGCCCCGACGCCGAGGATCATTCCCGTGCCGACCAGGACGAGCGCGGCGCCGGCGAGCATCGGCGCGGTGATCGCCTCGCCGAGGAAGAGCGCTCCCCAGAGCATCCCGAAGACGGGAATGAGAAACGTGACGGTGAGCGCGCGCGTCGGCCCCACGTCGGCGACCAGGCGGAAGTAGAGCAGGTAGGCGACGCCGGTGCAGAGCACCCCGAGCACGATCGCCGCCCAGACCGCGTCGGCCGGCGGCACGGCCGTCGGCGGCGCCGCGAGCACGAACGGGAGGAGGACGGCCGCCGCCGCGATGGTGCTCCCGCCCGCGAGGACGGGCGCGTCGACCGCGTACGACTGGCGCTTCACGTATGCGCTCGCGATCGCGTAGCACAGCGCGGCCCCGAGCGCGGCGAGCGACGCGGCGACGATGGTCGGCGTCGCCGCGATCGGGCCGAGCCCCACCAGGGTCGCGACGCCGGCGAGACCCAGGGCGAGACCCAGCGCCGCCCGCACGGTGATGCGGTCGCCGAGCCACGCCGCCGCCACGAGCGCGCCGAAGAGCGACGCGGTCGCGTTCAGGACCGCCAGGTAGGAGGCCGGGAGGTGGTGCGCGCTCCAGGCGAAGAGCACGAACGGCAGCGCGGAGTTGATCGCGCCGACGCTCGCGAAATGGCGCCAGTGGCGCGCGAAGTCGAGACGCCTGCCGGAGAGCGCGAGCACGAGCGCGATCGTGGCGCCCGAGAGCACGAGCCGCGCCTGCGCCGTGCCGATGGCGCCGAGGGGAACGACCGCGATGCGGATGAAGATGAACGCGGCGCCCCAGAGCGCAGCGAGCGCGACCAGGCGCGCGAGGTCGGCGGGGCGCAACGCAGCGTTACCGCGCGTCCCGGGCGTGCCCGGGACGCGCGCTCCTGCGCCGGGTGCCCCGGCTGCGGACGCCGGTCCCGCCGTCGGCCTCCGGCGACACGCCGCGGGCGCAATGGCGGCACGGGCGGGGCCGAAACGGGGCGCGCTCGTCGTGGCCGCAGCGCACGCGCCAGCCGGGCGGGGCGAGGCGCTTCGGGTGCGCAGGGAAGTCGTGCATCAGGCGCAGTGTAGGACCGCGCTCGCCGGACCGCCATCCGGAGGTTGCGGTCCGACTCGCGCTCAGTCACCCGCTTTGCCCCAGAGCTCCTTCAGGCGCTCGTCGCGCCCGCACCCGGTGCGGTAGTACTTGTAGCGCACCGGGTTCTTCCGGTAGTAGTCCTGGTGGTAGTCCTCGGCGGGCCAGAACTCGCCCGCCGCCTGCACCGGCGTCACGATCGGCGCCTTGAACGGCTTCGATTTCTCCAGCGCCGCTTTCGAAGCCTCGGCGAGGCGCTTCTGCCCGTCGTCGTGGTAGAAGATCGCGGTCCGGTACTGCGAGCCCACGTCGCAGAACTGACGGTCGCGGACGGTCGGATCGACGTTGCGCCAGAACACTTCGAGGAGCTTCTCGTAGCTCACCTTCGCCGGGTCGTAGACCACCTGCACCACCTCGGCGTGGCCGGTCGTCCCGGTCGAGACCTCCTCGTAGGTGGGGAAGCGCTTGCTGCCGCCCATGTAGCCGGAGGTCGTCGAAACGACGCCCGGCAGCTTGTCGTAGGGGGGCTCCATGCACCAGAAGCAGCCGCCGGCGAACGTCGCCTTTGCGCTGCCCTGCGCCGCCGCGCCGCCCGCCAGGAGCGCGCCGGCGAGCGCGAGCGCGCGCGCCGCCGAGCGCGCGAAACCTCTGATTCGGCCGATACTTGTCCTCATTCCCGGTCCTCTCTCGTGCGTTCCGCGTCCCGCCGCGGACTGCGCACGCACGCGACCGAGAGCTTATACGCCGCCCCGAGCGGACGCGCAGGACGACGACGGCGCGACCGCGCGCGCCTGCGCGCACCGGTCGCGCCATAGAGGGGAAAGCCGCTTTCATAGCGAAAAAAACGCTTGCGCTCGCGCGTTCCCTTCGGCATCCTCTCGTCGCCGAGTCGCGTCCTCATAGAGCGGCGAGCAAGAGGTGCAGGGCCAAAACACGATTAGTGGAGGTTTTTGACGATGGCGACGAAGAAGAAGGCTGCGAAGAAGTCTGCGAAGAAGGCGGGCCGGAAGATGGCGGCGCGCCGCCCGGCGAAGAAGAAATCCGGCGCGAAGCGCAAACCCAATCCCGCGTTCATGAAGCCGATGACCCCGAGCTCCGCGCTCGCCGCGGTGGTGGGGCCGATCGCGCAGGCGCGGACCGAAATCACCAAGAAGCTCTGGGGCTACATCAAGCGCAACAAGCTGCAGGACGCGATCAACAAGCGGATGATCAACGCGGACGAGAAGCTGCGCGAGATCTTCGGCGGCAAGCGTCAGGTGTCGATGTTCGAGATGACCAAGCTGGTCAGCAAGCACCTGAAGTAGGCTCTTTTCCCCGCACGGCCGGCGGCGCGTCCCGCGTCCCCGGCCGTGTGCTTTCCGGCGGTCCGAGGCGCCGGTTCCGCACTCCGCCGACGACACCCCTGCGCCGCTTCACCTCGGGCGCGCCGGCCGCGGGGCGTCTCAGGGTTTTCCGAGCTCCTCCAGAAAGCTCACGCGCTCGCTCTCGGTGGGCAGGCTCTCCGCGAGGAGGGTGTAGAACTGCTGCGCGGTGGCCGCCTTCTGCGCGGCCTTCCTCGCCACCACCTGCGCGATCGGCCCGACGCGGGCGGTGAGCTTCCGGGTGGCGGCGGCGACCAGCTCGGGCGTGAGCTGCGCGCCCGCGAGGCGCGCCGCGAGCAGGGTGCTCGCCTCGACCGTGCCGGTGCGCGCGCCGGGCGCCGCGCCCGAGGGCGGCGCGCCGCTCACCTGCGCCCGCGTCGCGAGGAACCCTTTGCGCTCGGCGTCGGTCGCCAGGCTCTCGGCGAGGATGCCGTAGAGCGCGTCGAGCTCGGTGGTCTGGAGCGCGGCGCGCTTGACCATCACCTTCGCCACCGGCCCGACGACGCGCGCCAGGTGGCCTTCCACCGACTTCAGGACCGCCGGGTCCCAGCCGGGCGGCGGCTGCGTGGTCTTCGCCGGGGTCGGCGACGAGTCGCTCGCGTGCGACCGGGGCGGCCCGGAACCGGCCGACGGGCTGGTGGGCTCGATCCGGACCGTGGTCGGGATGATCTCGGTGATCACCGTCTCCTCCGAGACCGTCGGACTCACCGGGGCGGCGTACGCGGTCAGGAGCTCGGTGCGGAACGCCTGCGCGTTCGCGAAACGCGCCTCGGGCTTCTTCGCCATGGCGCGCATCACCACCGGGTCGTACTTCGACTGGATGCGCTCGGGGTCGACCTGGGACGGCGTGGGCGGGGTCTCGTAGCACACCTTGTACGCGATCGACTCGGCGCTGCCGGCGAACGGCTTCACGCCGGTGAGGAGCTGGTAGAACACGACGCCGGCGGAGAAGACGTCGGCGCGCCAGTCCACGTCCGCGCCGGCGTACTGCTCCGGGGCCATGTAGCCCGGCGTGCCCATGATCGCGCCGATCTGGGTGAGGTTCGACGAGTCGATGCGCGCGATGCCGAAGTCGGCGACCTTGAGCCGGCCGTTGGTCATCACGATCAGGTTCGCCGGCTTGACGTCGCGGTGGTAGACGCCCTGCTCGTGGGCGTAGGCGAGCGCGTCGAGGAGCTGCGCCATGATGCTCACCGCGTCGCGGTCCTCGAAGCGCGTGCCGCGGTTGAAGTACTCGCGCAGCGGGTTGCCCTGCACGTACTCCATCGCGATGTAGGCGAGCTCGCGCTCCTCGCCGTACTCGTACACCGCGACGATGCCCGGGTGCGACAGGCGCCCGGCCGCCTGCGCCTCGTTCTTGAAGCGCGCCAGCATCGTGGCGGCGCGGTCGTCGTCGTCGATCAGCTCCTTGCGGATCGTCTTGAGCGCGACGGTGCGGCGGATGTTCGGGTCGAACGCCTTGTACACCACCCCCATGGCGCCCTTGCCGAGCACCTCGGTGATGTCGTACTTCCCGAGCCGGTCGAGCGTCGCCATCGCCGCCGCCCGCGTCATTCCTCGAGCATCTTCATCGCCTGGACGAGGCTCTTCTTCATGCGGTTGAAGGAGTCGGCGAGCGTCCCGATCTCGTCGCGCGCGCGCACGCGGAAGTCGGGCACCTCCATGTTGCCGAGGCTCACCGCGTCGGCGAGCTTGGACAGGCGGGTCACCGGGCGGATCACCAT
>JAGVSZ010000103.1 GCA_019137045.1 Betaproteobacteria bacterium | reverse complement strand
GACGATCCAGCGCAGGACGAGTTTCATCGTGAACCTCCTAGCTTGCCGCGCCGAGCCGCCGCGCGCGCGCCGCCGAGTCGCGCGCGGCGGCCTCCGCGGCGCCGCGGTCCCAGCCCTCCGCGGCCCATCCGCCGAGGTGGTCGCGGGCGATCGCGGCCAGCGCCTCGATCCAGCCCGGCCGGTCGTTCAGGCACGGGACCGCGTTGAACTCCTTGCCGCCCGCGCCGAGGAAGATCGATCTCGCCTCCAGGGCGATCTCCTCGAGCGTCTCGAGGCAGTCGGCGACGAAGCCCGGACACACGACGTCCACGCGCCGCGTTCCCGCGCGTCCCAGCGCGGCGAGCGCCTCCGCGGTGTGGGGCTCGAGCCACCGCGCCCGGCCGAAGCGGGACTGGAACGCGATCTGCCACGCGCCGTCGGCGAGCTCGAGATCGGCGGCGAGCAGGCGCGCGGTCTTCTGGCACTCGCAGTGGTAGGGGTCGCCGCGGTCGAGCGTGCGCCGCGGCACGCCGTGGAAGCTCATGACGAGCTTGTCGGGGCGGCCGCGCGCGCGCCAGAAGTCGCGCAGCAGGTCGCCGAGCGCGCCGATGTAGGCCGGGTGGTCGTGGAAGTGCTTCACGGCGCGCAGCTCCGGCTGGTTGCGCGCGCGGCGCATCCAGGCGGCCACCGCGTCGAGCGCGGTGGCGGTCGTGCTGGCGGCATACTGCGGGTAGAGCGGGAGCACCAGCAGCCGCTCGACCTGGGCGGCGCGCATGCGCTCGAGCGCCGCGGCGATCGCCGGCTCCCCGTAGCGCATGGCGTGCGCGACGACGAGCGGCGTCCGCAGGCGCTCGCCGAGGAGGCCCTGCAGGAGCGCCGCCTGCCGCGCCGTGTAGAGCGCGAGCGGCGAGCCGTCCTTCGTCCAGATCGCCGCGTAGCGCCGCGCCGAGGCGCGCGGCCGCGCCGGCAGGATGAGCCCGTACAGGACGGGGAGCCACGCGAGGCGCGGGATCTCGACCACGCGCGGGTCCCCCAGGAACTCGCGCAGGTAGGTCCGCACCGCGCGCGCGGTCGGGGCGGCGGGCGTGCCGACGTTGACGAGCAGGATGCCGGTGCGGGGGAGGGCGCCGTGCGCGTGTGGCGGCTCGTCCGCGAAGCCCATGCCGGCGTGGCGACCCGGGACGCTAGTGCTGCGAGAGCGCGCTCGACAGCAGCTTCGCGGTGATGTCGACGATCGGAATCACCCGCTCGTAGGCCATGCGCGTCGGGCCGATCACGCCCACCGTCCCGACCACGACCCCGTCGACCTCGTAGGGGGCGGTGACCACGCTGCACTCGTCGAGCGGCGCGATGCCGGACTCCCCGCCGATGAAGATCTGCACCCCCTGCGCGCGCGTCGAGACGTCGAGGAGCTGCATGAGCAGGGTGCGCGACTCGAACAGCTCGAACAGCTCGCGCAGCCGCTTCATGTTCGAGGCGAGGTCGGCCGAGTCGAGCAGGCGCCGCTCGCCCGAGATGACGTAGCTCTCGGTGCTCTCCGAGAGCGCCTCGTCGCTCGCCTGCAGCGCTGCGGTCATGAGCGCGGTCATGTCCTCGCGCAGCTGGCGCAGCTCGTCGTGCACGCGGTGGCGGATCTCGTCGAAGGTCAGGCCGGCGCAGTTCTGGTTGAGGAAGTTCCCCGCCATCGTCAGCTCGGCCGGCGAGTAGGCGCGGTCGGTGACCAGGATGCGGTTCTGCACGTCGCCGTCCGGCGCCACGATGATCAGCAGCACCCGCTTCTCCGACAGCGCCAGGAACTCGATGTGGCGGAAGGCGGGGCTGCGGCGGCGCGGCGCGGCGACCACGCCCGCGAAGCGCGTGAGGTCGGCGAGCGCCTGCGAGGCCTGGCTCAAGAGCCGCTGCGGGTGGTCGGGGTGCAGGTTGCCCTCGAGGCGATCGAGCGCGTCGCGGTCGAGCTGCTGGATGGTGAGCAGCGTGTCGACGAAGAAGCGGTAGCCGCGCGGGGTCGGGACTCGCCCGGCCGAGGTGTGCGGGCTGGCGATGAAGCCGAGCTCCTCGAGGTCGGCCATCACGTTGCGGACGGTGGCCGGGCTGAGGTCGAGCCCCGAGAACTTCGACAGCGCGCGCGAACCCACCGGCTCGCCCTCGGCGATGTAGCGCTCGATCAGGGTCTTGAGCAGCAGTTGCGCGCGCTGGTCCAGCATGCGGATCATTCTAACCAAACTCGGCGGGCCGCAGCCGGGCGCGCCCGCGCCGCGGTTGCGCCCCCGCAGTGGTGTAAATTTGGCGCCATGCCCGCTGCCTTCAAGACCGTGGCGCTCGTCGGCCGCTACAAGAGCCGCGACGTCGCCGCGCCGCTGCGCGTCCTCGGGCGGTACCTGGTCGAGCGCGGCTGCACCGTCCTCATCGACCAGGACACCGCGGCGGAGTCGGGGGTGGGCGATTTCCCGGTGGTCGATTTCGCGGCGATCGCCGCGCAGGCCCACCTCGCCGTCGTCCTCGGCGGGGACGGCAGCATGCTGGCGGCGGCGCGTACGCTCGCGCCGGCGGGAATCCCGCTCGTGGGCGTGAACCAGGGGCGGCTCGGGTTCATGACCGACATCGCGCTCGGCGCCATGACCGAGGCGGTCGGGCGGATCGTCGCCGGGGAGTACGCGACCGAGTCGCGCACCATGCTCGCCGCCGGCGTGGTGCGCGGCGGGCAGACGGTGCTCGCGCTGAACGCGCTGAACGACGTCGTCGCGAGCAAGGGCGCGAGCGGCCGCCTGATCGAGCTCACGGTACGCATCGACGCGCAGTTCCTCTACGACCTGCGCGCCGACGGCCTCATCGTGGCGACCCCGACCGGGTCGACCGCCTATGCGCTGTCGGCGGGCGGCCCGATCATCCAGCCGGGCGTGCCGGCGCTCGCGCTGGTGCCGATCTGCCCGCACACGCTGTCCAACCGCCCGATCGCGGTGGCCGAATCGGCGGCGCTCGAGATCACCGTGAAGCGCGGCGCCGACGCGCGCCTGCACCTCGACGGCCAGCCGCAGTTCGACCTCGCCGAGGGCGACCGCGTGGAGATCCGCCGCGCGCCGCACGCGGTGAGGCTCGTCCACCCGCCCGGCTACAGCTACTACGCGATGCTGCGCGAGAAGCTGCGCTGGAGCGAGAGCCTCTTCTAGCCGCGCCGGCGCGCCGTGCTGATCCGCCTGTCGGTCCGCGACTTCGCGCTCGTCGACGCGCTCGAGCTCGAGTTCGAGCGCGGCTTCACCGCGCTCACCGGCGAGACCGGCGCGGGGAAGTCCATCCTG
This sequence comes from Betaproteobacteria bacterium, assembly GCA_019137045.1. Lineage (GTDB taxonomy): Bacteria > Pseudomonadota > Gammaproteobacteria > Burkholderiales > SG8-39 > JAGVSZ01. Next base: position 2,552 of record JAGVSZ010000103.1, on the reverse strand, counting down.
GTCGACGCCCTCGAGCTCGCGCTCGGCGCGCGCGCGGACGCGAGCGTCGTGCGGGCCGGCGCCGAGCGCGCGGAGGTGGCGGCGGAGTTCGCGGTCGAGCGCATGCCGGCGGTGCAGGCGTGGCTCGCCGAGCGCGCGCTCGAAGGCGACGAGAACAGGGTGCTCCTGCGCCGCGTCGTGGACCGCAACGCGCGCTCGCGCGCGTTCGTCAACGGCGCCGCGGCGACCGTCCAGCAGCTGGGCGAGCTCGGCGAGCTGCTCGTCGACATCCACGGCCAGCACGCGCACCAGTCGCTCGTACGCGCCCCCGCCCAGCGCGAGCTGCTCGACGCGCACGCCGGCCTGGCGCCCGCGGTGCGCGAGGTCGGCGCCGCCTACCGCGACTGGCAGCGCCACGCGCGGCTGCGCGCAGAGCAGGAGACGCACGCGGCGGCGCGCGCCGCCGAGCGCGAGCAGCTCTCCTGGCAGGTCGACGAGCTCCGGCGGCTCGCGCCGCGGCCGGGCGAATGGGACGAGATCCAGGCCGAGCAGAGCCGGCTCGCGCACGCGGCGAGCCTCATCGACGGTGCGCGCGCGGCGCTGGACGCGGTCTCCGAGTCCGACGGCGCCGCGGCGGGCGCGGTCGCGGCCGCGGTGTCGCGGCTGCGGGCGCTCACCGGCTACGACGGCGCGCTGGCCGAGCCGGTCGCGCTCCTCGACGGTGCGGCCGCGCAGATCGAGGAGGCGGCGCACGCGCTGCGACGCTACGCCGAGCGCGTGGAGCTCGATCCCGCGCGGCTCGCCGAGGCGGAGCGGCGCCTGGACGCGCTGCATTCGACCGCGCGCAAGTTCCGCATCGGCCCGGAGACGCTGCCGGCGCACGCCGAGCGCCTTGCCGCGCGGCTCGCGGAGCTCGACGCCGCGTCCGACCCGGAGGCGCTGCGCGAGCAGGAGGCCGCGGCGAAGGGTCGCTACGACGAGCTGGCGGCAGCGCTCACCGCGGCGCGCCGCCAGGCGGCCACGAAACTCGCGCGCCAGGTCGTGGCCGCCATGAAGGAGCTCGCGATGGCGGGCGGCAAGCTCGAGGTCGCGCTCCGCCCGGTCGCGGGCGGCAGCGCCCAGGGCAACGAGTCGGTCGAGCTCCTCGTGTCGACCAACCCCGGCGTCGAGCCGCGCGCCCTGGCGAAAGTCGCCTCCGGCGGCGAGCTCTCGCGCATCAGCCTCGCGATCCAGGTCATCACCGCGAAGGCCGCCGCGGTGCCCACGCTCGTGTTCGACGAGGTCGACGCCGGGATCGGGGGCGCGGTGGCCGAGGTCGTCGGGCGCAAGCTCCGGGTGCTCGGGGCCGAGCGCCAGGTGCTCTGCGTCACGCACCTCGCGCAGGTCGCGGCGCAGGCCGACCACCAGTGGTCGGTCGCCAAGCTGACGGTGAACGGCGCGACCCGCAGCCGCGTGACGGTGCTGGCGGCGGACGAGCGCGTGGAGGAGGTCGCCCGCATGCTCGGCGGGGTGAAGATCACCGACGCCTCGCGCAGCCACGCGCGCGAGATGCTGCGGTCGGCCGCGCGCGAGGCGTGAGCGGCGCCGCGCGCCGCGCGCGAGCGTCGGTTTGCCGCCCGGTCCCCCGGTCGGCTAGAATCGCGGTCGCCGTAGGCGCGTAGCTCAGCTGGCTAGAGCACTACCTTGACATGGTAGGGGTCGTTGGTTCGAGTCCAATCGCGCCTACCAACTTTCTCGCCCGTCACCGCGATCTGGACGACAGCCTAGCCGAGAGGAGAGCGAACGATGGCCGCAGTCACGCCCGGCGCGGCGCACCACGCGAATCTGCCGCCGCTCGCCTCGCGCTTCGTCGACGCCGCCGGGATGCAGTGGCAGGAGACGGCGTATCCCGGGATCGAGACCAAGACGCTGCTCGTCGAGCCCGAGTCCGGGCTGATGACGATGCTCCTGCGGATGGCGCCCGGGGCGAAGCTGCCCGACCACGAGCACGTGCGCATCGAGCAGACCTACGTCCTGGAAGGCAGCCTCGTCTGCGGCGAGGGCGAGTGCAGGGCGGGCGAGTTCGTGTGGCGACCGGCCGGCAGCCGCCACGACGCGTGGGGCGGACCCGCGGGCGGCGTGATGCTCGCGATGTTCCTCATCCCGAACAAGTTCTTCCACGCGGACGGCCGCGAGCTCGACTTCCTCGGCCGCGACTGGAGCGAGGTCTGGGGCGAGGCGCTGTTCTCCCCGCGCCGCGACGCGGGCGTCGCGGCCTGACCCCCATGCGAACGACGACCGGCAGCGCCTGATCCGGCCCGGCAGACCGCGCGATGGCAAAGGTGCGGTTCGCCCGCGCCTTTTTTGCTCCCGCAATCCCATCCGTAGATGATCAACATCCGACTCCCCGACGGCGCAGTGAAGGCCTTTCCCGGCCCGGTGAGCGTCGCCGAGGTCGCGCAGTCGATCGGTCCCGGGCTCGCGAAGGCCGCGCTCGCCGGACGCGTGGACGGAAAGCTCGTCGACACGTCGTTCAAGGTCGAGCGCGACGCCGACCTCGCGATCGTCACCGCGAAGGACAAGGACGGGCTGGA
>JAGVSZ010000061.1 GCA_019137045.1 Betaproteobacteria bacterium | reverse complement strand
AGCCTCGGCGCCCTGGCGCTGCCCGAGAACGACGCCGACGTGGTGGTCCTGGCGGGGGACCTCGCCCGCCCGCAGGAGGCGATCGCGTGGGCCTCGGGCATCGCCAAGCCCGTGCTCTACGTCCCCGGCAACCACGAATTCTACGGCGGCGACATCGCCGGCACCGTGGCCGAGCTGAAGCGGCTGAGCGCCGGGTCCGGCATCCGGGTGCTCGACAACGACGCGACCGTCATCGGCGGCGTGCGCTTTCTGGGAACGACGCTGTGGACCGATTTCATGCTGTTCGGCGCGGGCGAGAAGCGCACCGCCGCGATGGCCGAAGCGCAGCGCTTCTCGCGCGACTTCAGCCGGATCCGGACGGGCGACCACCCCTTCACCCCGGAGGCTTCGGCGGCGCTGTTCGCGCAGCACGCCGCCTGGCTCGCGCGCGTGCTCGCCGCGCCGCACGCCGGCCCGACCGTGGTGATCACCCACCACGCGCCGTCGACCGGGAGCATCCACCCGCGCTTTGCCGGCTCGCTCCTCAACGCGTCCTTCGTCTCCGCGGCCGAGCGCCTGGTCGAGGAAAGCCGCGCGCGCCTGTGGATCCACGGGCACACGCACGACAGCTTCGACTACCTCCTGGGCGGGACGCGGGTGCTGTGCAATCCGCGCGGCTATTCCAGGAACGGCGCAAACGAGAATCCGTCGTTCGATGCGAACCTGCTGGTCGAGATCGGCTAGCGAAGCCCCGCTGCCAACAGGAAGCCCGGCCCGTCTGCCTTCGGTCACGGCGAAGTGACGCGCTCCGGCCGGGCGGCGGAGCGCGCCTCGCCTCGCCACGGCAACATGCGCCGCAGGGTGTCGTCGCGCAGGAAGTAGTCGTGAAACAGCGCCGCGGCTGCGTGCAGCCCGATCAGGAAGTAGCCGAGTACCCCGATCGTCTCGTGGATCTCCTCGATCTCCTTGGCAAGGGTCTTGTCCGGCGCGATCAGCGCCGGCAGGTCCAGGCCGAAGAACGGAACCGGCTTGCCCTTGGCGCTCAACGCCAGCCAGCCGAGCAGCGGCATCACGGTCAGGAAGGCGTACAGGGCCACGTGCATGGCCATCGCCAGGCGCAGCTGCCATCCTGGGGGCGTCGGCTCGATGGGCGGTGCGCGGAAGACCTGTCGCAGCGCCAGCCGCGCGAAGACGAGACCGAACACCGTCAGCCCAAGCATGAAGTGCCAGGTCTTCATCAGGTCGTGGGGAACGCTGCCCTTGGGAAAGACTCCGCGCAGCTCGATCAGTGCGTACACGGCGACCAGGAGGATCAGGGTCAGCCAGTGCGCGCCGATGGACAGCGGGTGGTAGCCGCTGCGGGCGCAGTTCGTGCGTCTGGTTTGCATGGTTGTGCCTCGCGCATGGTGTCGTGGATCGGAAGAGCCGGGCCACCGCGGCGGCACCGTTCGGTGCCGCCCGGTGCGCCGCGGCCGGCGCCCTCGCCCCCTCACCTGCCGTCGCGTGCCCGATCGCGCGGGTCGGCCTTGGTGCGCAGGATCTGGCCGCTGCGCGCGTCGACGTGGAGCTTGACGCGCTGGCCGGCGCTCGTGCGCGCATCGACCTCGTAGATGTCGCGCTCGCGCTCGATCTCGTCGATGTCCTTGTAGCCGAGCGTGGTCAGCTTTTCGTACACCTGGGGGATGGTGAGGCGCACGCTCGCGTCGGGACGGGAATCGGTCTTGGAGTCCTGCGCAAGAGCCGTCGCGCCGGCGAGGGCGCCGGTGGCGAGGCCGGCCGCGAGGGCGAGGCTGCCGAGCAGATGTGTAGCACGCATGATTGGTGTCTCCAGTCGTTGCGGTCCGGATGGTGACCGTGCGGCGATTGTGTGCACCGGCGCCTGTATCCACCCTGAACCCGGCGTTCATCCTCCGTTCAGGATGCGGCAGGTACAAGTGAGCGCGGCGCACCCGACGTGCGCGAGGAGCGGAAAGTGACGACGACCGGCGCTTTGCGGAGACTGGCGACTGCTGTAATGTTGACGGCTGCAGTGGCGCTTCCGGTCCAGGCTGACGATGCGCGCGACCAGGACCGTGCCCGCCGCGCGCTCGAGGCGGGCGAGATCATGCCGCTGCGATCCATCCTCGGGCTGGTCGAGCGCGATACGCCGGGCCAGGTGATCGAGGTCGAGCTCGAGCGCGCGGCCGGGCGCTGGATCTACGAGCTCAAGCTGCTCGCCGCGGACGGCTCGATCCTGGAGCTGGAGGTGGATGCCCGCGACGGGACCGTCCTGAAGCGCAAGGGCGGCCGCGGGACGCGGCGCGAATCGAAGAAGTGAACCCGGATGCGCGTGCTGGTGATCGAGGACGAACGAACGCTCGCGGCCCAGCTGGCGCAGGCGCTGACCGAAGCCTCGTACGCCGTCGACGTCGCGCACAACGGCGTCGATGCGCTGCATGCCGGCGAGACCGGCGAGTTCGACGCCGCGATCCTGGATCTCGGCCTGCCCCGTCTGGACGGCATCACCGTCCTGAAGAGGTGGCGCGCCGGCGGCCGCAACATGCCCGTGCTGATCCTCACCGCGCGCGACAACTGGCACGAGAAGGTCGCCGGGATCGACGCCGGCGCCGACGACTATCTGACCAAGCCTTTCCACATGGAGGAGCTGCTCGCGCGCGTGCGCGCCTTGATCCGCCGCGCCGGGGGGCACGCGCGCGCCGAGCTCGCCTGCGGCCCGGTCGTGCTCGACACGCGCAGCGGTCGCGTCACCGTCGCCGGGCGGGGGATCGCGCTCACCAGCCACGAATATCGCGTGCTCGACTATCTCATGCACCATCGGAACGAGATCGTGTCGCGCAGCGCGCTGGTCGAGCACATCTACGCGCAGGATTTCGACCGCGATTCGAACACGGTGGAGGTGTTCATCGCGCGCCTGCGCAAGAAGCTGCCCGCCAACCTCATCGAGACCGTGCGCGGCCTCGGCTATCGCCTCGCCTGCGAGGAATGAGCCTGCCCGACCGGCTGCGGGAATCGCTGCGTGTCCGCCTGCTGGCAGGCACCCTGCTCTGGATCCTCGCGACGATCGCGGTCGCCGGCTGGGGGCTCGGCGTGCTCATTCGCGATCACGTCGAGCGCCAGTTCCGCGCGGAGCTGCGCATCCACCTCGATCAGCTGACGGCCAGCCTGGTGATCGGCAGGGACGGCGCCCCGGAGCTCTCGGGGCCGCTGAGCGACCCGCGCCTGGCGCGACCGTATTCGGGTCTGTACTGGCAGGTGGATCGCGCTGCGGCTGGCGCCGCCCCGTCCGCGGCCGGCGTGCTGCGTTCGCGCTCGCTGTGGGATCAGGTGCTCCAGGTGCCGCACGACGAGCAGCGGGACGCGCAGCTCCAGGAGCACCGCGTGCCCGGCCCCGATGGCACCTGGCTCCGGACGCTCGAGCGCGTCGTCTACCCCGCCGAGCGGCCGGGTCAGGGAATGCGCCTGATCGTCGCCGCCGACGAGCGCGCGATGGCGGAGCCGGTGCGGCGTTTCCGGGCGACGCTCTGGGTCGCGCTGGGACTGCTCGCGATCGGTTTGGCGGCCGCCGCGGTCCTGCAGGTGGTGGTCGGGCTCGCGCCGCTCGCGCGCCTGCAGCGCGAGCTGGCCGCCGTGCGCGAGGGCAGGTCGCAGCTCATGTCGGGATCGTTTCCGGCGGAGGTCAGGCCGCTGGTGGACGAGTTCAACGCGGTGCTCGCCCAGAACTCGGAGATCGTCGCACGGGCGAGGACGCTCGCGGGAAATCTCGCGCACGCCCTCAAGACCCCGCTCAGCGTGCTCGCGAACGCCGCGCGCGCCGGGGGGGAGGGAGACCTCGCCCGGCTGGTGCGCGATCAGGTCGAGAGCGCGCGCCGGCAGGTCGACTATCACCTGAAGCGGGCGCGCAGCGCGGCTGCCACGCGCATCCCGGGCGCTCGGGCAGCGGTGCTCCCGGTCGTGGAAGGCCTGGTTCGCGCCATGGCGCGCATCCACGCCGATCGCCGCCTCGAGCTCGCGGTCCGGCCGGTGGAGGACGGACTCGCGTTTCGCGGCGAGGAGCAGGATCTGCAGGAGATGGTGGGCAACCTGCTCGACAACGCCTGCAAGTGGGCACGCCGGCGCGTCGAGCTCGAAGCGAAGCGCGCGGACGGAAGACTGATCGTCGCGATCGACGACGACGGCAGGGGAATCGCGCACGACCGGCGCCGGGACATCGTGCTGCGCGGCGCCCGCGCCGACGAACGGGTGGAGGGTTCGGGGCTCGGCCTCGCGATCGTCGACGAGCTGGCGCGCCTCTACGGCGGCGAAGTCCGGCTCGAGGATTCGCCGCTGGGCGGCGTGCGCGCGCTCCTGACGCTGCCCGCTGCCGCCTGACTGCGCCGCTCGTCCGCGCCGATGCCGGGCGCGGGAAAAGTACTAGACTCGAGCGGACGCTCGGGCCGCGCGCGGCGAAATCGGCGCCGCCCGCGGGGAACCCCGCGCCCCTCGCCTCATCCAATGAGCATGCCAGCACCCGCATCGGACGGCTTCGTCTTCTTCGGCGCCACCGGCGACCTCGCCTACAAGCAGGTGTTCCCCGCGCTGCAGGCGCTCACGCGCGACGGCGAGCTCGACATGCCGGTCGTCGGCGTGGCGCGCGCCGGCTGGACGCTGGAGCGGCTGCGCGAGCGGGCGCGCGAAAGCATCGCCCGGTACGGCGGCGGGGTGGACGAGCGCGCCTTCGAGCGGCTCTGCGCGCGCCTCCAGTTCGTCGGCGGCGACTACCACGACCCTGCGACCTACCCGCGCCTGCGGCAGGCGCTCGGGGGCGCGCGACGCCCGCTGCACTACCTCGCCATTCCGCCGAGCCTCTTCGCCACCGTGGTGCAGGGCCTCGCCGCGGCGGGCTGCGCGGCCGATGCGCGAGTGGTGGTGGAGAAGCCTTTCGGGCGCGACCTCGCCTCGGCGCAGGCCCTGAACCGCACGCTGCACGAGGTGTTCCCCGAGTCCGCGGTGTTCCGCATCGACCACTACCTGGGCAAGGAGGCGGTGCGCAACCTGCTCTATTTCCGCTTCGCCAACGCCTTCCCCGAGCCGCTGTGGAGCCGCGAGCACGTCGCCGCCGTGCAGATCACGATGGCCGAGTCGTTCGGCGTCAAGGGGCGCGGCGCGTTCTACGAGGAGGTGGGCGCGATCCGCGACGTGGTGCAGAACCATCTCTTCCAGGTGATGGCGCTGCTCGCCATGGATCCGCCGGCGCGCACCGACCCGGACGCGATGCGGGCGGAGAAGCTGCGCCTGTTCCGCGCGGTGCGGCCGCTCGCGCCCGCGCAGGTGGTGCGCGGCCAGTTCCGCGGCTACCGCGACGAGCCGGGCGTGGCGCCGGACTCGCGCGTGGAGACTTTCGTCGCCCTGCGCCTGCAGATCGACACCTGGCGCTGGGCGGGCGTGCCCTTCTACATCCGCGCCGGCAAGTGCCTCGCCACGACGGCCACCGAGGTGCGGGTCGCGCTCAGGCGCCCGCCGGTCGCCGTCTTCGACGACGCGCCCGCCGCGCCCGCGAACTACTTCCGCTTCCGCCTCGGGCCCGAGGTCGAGATCGCGCTCGGCACGCGCGTCAAGCGCCCCGGGGAAGCCATGCAGGGCGAGGCGGCCGAGCTCCTCGCGCACCGCTCGCTCGAGGGCGGCGCGCTGCCCTACGAACGGCTGCTCGGCGACGCGCTGCACGGCGACGCCTCGCTCTTCACGCGCGACGACAGCGTCGAGGCGGCCTGGCGGGTGGTCGAGCCGATCCTCGCGCGCGACGCGCCGCCCGCGGAGTACGAGCCGGGCACCTGGGGACCGGCGGCCGCCGCTGCGGTGCTCGCCGCGGGCGAGCGCTGGTACGACCCCTCGCCCGGGCTCGCGGCGAAGGGCGCGCCCGCCTGAGC
>JAGVSZ010000510.1 GCA_019137045.1 Betaproteobacteria bacterium | reverse complement strand
CGCCGCATCGATCCGCCGCGCCGAGCGGTCGAACTCGGCGCCGCGCAGGGCGGCGGCGCGCGCCGGAGCGGTCGCGGCGGGCAGGTGGCTCGCCACGCGGCCGTTGTGCCGCAGCGTCATCGCCGCTTCGGGATGCGCGAGCGCCACGCGCGCGAAGGCTTCCGCGCAGTGCGCGTACTCGGTCGCCTCGCTCTTGAGGAACTTGCGCCGGGCGGGGGTGTTGAAGTAGAGGTCGAGCACGTCGACGGTGGTGCCGGCCGGGTGCGCGGCCGGCTCCACCGGACCGGGCGGCCCGCCCGCCGCGCCGATGCGCCAGGCGTGGTCGGCATCCGCGGTCCGGGACGTGACGGTCACGCGCGCCACCGACGCGATGCTCGCGAGCGCCTCGCCGCGAAAGCCGAGCGTCGCGACGCGCTCCAGGTCCGCGAGGGTGGCGATCTTGCTCGTCGCGTGGCGCGCGAGCGCGAGCGGCAGGTCCGCGCGCGCCACGCCGGCGCCGTCGTCGGTGACGCGGATCCGCTGCGCGCCGCCCGCGTCGAGCGCGACGGTGATCGTGCGCGCGCCGGCGTCCAGGCAGTTCTCGAGCAGCTCCTTCACCACCGAGGCGGGGCGCTCGACCACCTCGCCGGCTGCGATCTGGCTGACGAGCGTGTCGGGGAGGAGGCGGATGGCGCTCACGTCACCTCGGCGACGGCGCCGCCGGTGAAGCGCAGCAGCGCGTCGGGGGATAGCCGGAACACGGCATGGGGATGGCCGGCCGCGGCCCAGATCTCCGCGTGGCGGAAGAGGTCGCGGTCGATCAGCGTGCGCACCGGCGCCGCGTGGCCGACCGGGGCGACGCCGCCGATCGCGAACCCGGTCGCCGCGCGCACGAACGCCGCGTCGGCCTTGCCGACCGGCTCGCCCACGAGCGCGGCCACGCGCGCGACGTCGACGCGGTTCGCGCCGTTCGTCATCACCAGCAGCGCCGCGCCCGAGGTCTCGCCGCGGAACACGAGCGAGTTGGCGATCTGCGCGAGCTCGCAGCCGATCGCGTCGGCCGCCGCCCGCGCGGTGCGCGCGGCATCCGGGAGCGCGACGATCTCGACCGCGAGGCCCGCGGCGGCGAGCGCGGCGCGCACGCGCTCGACCGCGGGATGGCTGTGGACGGCGCTCTCGGTCATCGCTGGGCCGGAAGTCTAGCAGCGGGTGGGTACAATCCGCCCCGCAAATGGAGTTCGTCGCGTTCCTCTGGGACCTCGTCGTCCACCTGGACCAGCACCTGGCGGCGCTGCTGCAGCAGTACGGCGCCTGGATCTACGCGCTGCTCTTCCTGATCGTGTTCTGCGAGACCGGGCTGGTGGTCACCCCGTTTCTGCCCGGCGATTCCCTGCTGTTCGTCGCCGGGGCGCTGTGGGCGGCGGCAGGGATGGATGCCCGGGTGCTCGCCGCGACCCTGATCGCGGCGGCGCTCGCCGGCGACAACGTCAACTACTGGGTGGGCCGCTATCTCGGCCCGAGGGTGTTCCGCTGGGAGCAGTCGCGCCTCTTCAACCGCCGCGCGCTCGACCGGACGCACGCGTACTACGAGCGGTTCGGCGGGCGCACGATCGTCATCGCGCGCTTCGTGCCGCTGGTGCGCACGTTCGCGCCCTTCGTCGCGGGCGTCGGCACGATGCCCTACCTGCGCTTCCTCGCCTACAGCGTCGCCGGCGCCCTGCTGTGGGTGATCTCGCTCGTGTCCGCCGGCTACTTCTTCGGCAACGTCCCGCTGGTGAAGGACAACCTCGGGCTCGTGATCGTGGCGATCGTCGCGATCTCGGTCGCGCCGATCGCGATCGAGCTGGCGCGCGCGCGGTTCGGCGCGCGCGGCGCGTAGTCCCGCAGCTCAGTTCGGCCGGGTGGCGGCGCCGGGTCGCTGCGGGGGGTCGGCCGCCGCGACCGTCGGCCGCGCCGGGGGCGGGTGCTTGGCCAGGTAGCGCTTGATGCCGGAGAGGATCGCGCGGGCCATCCTGTCCTGGTAGGCGCCGCTCGCGAGCCGCTTCTCCTCCTCCGGATTCGAGATGAACGCGGTCTCGACCAGGATCGAGGGGATGTCGGGCGCCTTGAGCACCGCGAACCCCGCCTGCTCGACGTGCGGCTTGTGCAGCGAGTTGATCCCGCCCAGCTCGCCCAGCACCGCGCGCCCCAGCTTGAGGCTGTCGTTGATGGTGGCGGTCTGCGACAGGTCGAGCAGCGTCTGGGCGAGGTGGCGGTCCTTGCCGTCGAGGTTCACGCCGCCGATGAGGTCGGCGTCGTTCTCCTTCTTCGCGAGCCAGCGCGCCGCCGCGCTGGTCGCGCCGCGCTCCGAGAGCGCGAACACCGACGAACCGCGCGCGTGCGGCAGCATGAACGCGTCGGCGTGCACCGAGACGAAGAGGTCGGCGCGCACGCGGCGCGCCTTGTCCACGCGCGTCGCGAGCGGCACGTAGAAGTCGCCGTCGCGCGTGAGCACCGCGCGCATGTTGGGCTCGGCGTCGATCAGGTCCTTCAGCCGGCGCGCGATCGCGAGCGTGACGGTCTTCTCGTGCGTGCCGCCGCGTCCGCGCGCGCCCGGGTCCTCGCCGCCGTGCCCGGCGTCCACGACGACGGTGAAGAAGCGGTTCACGCCCGGCTTCGCGGGCGCGCTCTTGCGCTCGGGCTCGGCGCGCGCCGCGGGCGTCTCCGGGCGCGCGACGCTCGCCGCCTGTTCCTCGCTCAGCTGCTTCATCAGCGCGGCGAGCGGGTCGGGCGGCACCGTCGGGTACACGTCGAGCACCAGCCGGTGGCCGTACTCGCCGATCGGCTTGAGCAGGAACGCCTGCGGGCTCACCTCGCCGCGCAGGTCGATCACGAGCCGCACGGTGCCGGGCTTCGGACGCCCGACGCGCAGCGCCGCGATGTACGGATCGTCGGGGCGCACCTTTGCGGCCACCTGCTCCGCGAGCGAGTCGTAGTCCGCGTTGTCGATGTCCACCACGAGACGCTCGGGCGCCTTGATCGCGGAGATCCGGTAGCGCAGCTCGTTCGCGGTCTCGAGGGTGACGCGCGTGTACTCCTTGGACGGCCAGACGCGGACGGCGCGGATCGACTCGTCCGCGCGCACCGGGGCGGCGGCCACGAGCAGGACCGCCGCGGCGGCCGCGAGGCGCATCAACCGGCGGCGAGCGCCCTCAAGCAAGCGCGGCCCCGCTCGGTGCCCGCTTCGAGGAGCGCGTTCCGCCCGCCGCCCGGCGCCATGAGGAGGCGAACGCGGAGATCGGGCGGCGGCAGCAGCGCGGCCGCGCGCTCGGGCCATTCGACGAGGCAGACCGCGCGCTCGTTGAAGCACTCCCCGAAGCCCGCATCCCGCCACTCGGTTGCATCGTGGAATCTAAATAAATCAAAATGGTACAAGGTTAACCTAGAATCTTCGTAAGGTTCAACCAGGGTGTAGGTCGGACTCCTCACCCGGCCCGGGAAACCTGCCGCCCGGATGAGCCCGCGGGCGAGGGTGGTCTTGCCGCTGCCGAGGTCGCCGGAGAGGTGAACCGACATCCCGGGTGCCACGACCGCGGCGAGGCGCGCACCGAGGGCGCGCGTCGCGGCCTCGTCGGCGAGGTGCACGTGCAGCGGCGCTACCATGCGGTCGATGGTACAGGGCACCACGACGCGCGACCTCCGCGCGCTCGCCGCGACGATCAAGATCTGGGGGCGCGAGCTCGGTTTCCAGGCGGTCGGGATCGCCGACGCGGACCTCGCGGCCGCGGAGCCGGGTCTCCTCGCCTGGCTCGAGCGCGGTTTTCACGGGGAGATGGACTACATGGCGCGCCACGGCCTGCGGCGGGCGCGCCCCCGGGAGCTCGTGCCGGGGACGCTGCGCGTCATCGGCGCGCGCATGGACTACCTGCCCGCGGCGGCCCCCGCCGCGACGGTGCTCGCCGACGGGACGAAGGCATTCGTCTCGCGCTACGCGCTCGGGCGCGACTACCACAAGGTCCTGCGCGGGCGGCTGCAGGCGCTCGCCGACCGCATCGGCGCCGCGGTGGGCGAGTTCGGCTACCGCGTGTTCACCGACTCGGCGCCGGTGCTGGAGGTGGAGCTGGCGACCCGCGCGGGGCTCGGCTGGCGCGGCAAGCACACCCTCGCGCTCGCGCGCGAAGCCGGTTCGTACTTCTTCCTCGGCGAGATCTACACCGACCTGCCGCTACCGGCCGATGCGCCGGTCGGCGCGCACTGCGGCACCTGCGCGCAGTGCCTCGACGCGTGCCCGACCGGCGCGATCGTGGCGCCGTACCGGCTCGACGCGCGCCGCTGCATCTCGTACCTCACGATCGAGCTGAAGGGGTCGATCCCGGTGGAGCTCCGGCCGCTGGTCGGCAATCGCGTGTACGGCTGCGACGACTGCCAGCTCGTGTGTCCGTGGAACAAGTACGCGCAGGTTGCGGCCGAGCCGGATTTCCGCGTGCGCGAGGGGCTGGACGACGTCACGCTCGTTGAGCTCTTCGGCTGGACCGAGAGCGACTTCCGCAGCCGGCTCGCGGGCAGCGCGATCCACCGCATCGGCTACGAGCGCTGGTCGCGCAACCTCGCGGTCGGGCTGGGGAACGCGCCGACCGCGGAGGAAGTCGTCGCGGCGCTCCGGGCGCGCGCGGACGACCCGTCGGCGCTCGTGCGCGAGCACGTGGCGTGGGCGCTCGCGCGGCACGGAGCCGCTTAGCCCTTCGGATCCGGCACGAACCGCCCGCCCGGGAACGGGCTCGGGACGCCGACCGGCGTCGGGCCGGGAATGACGCCGCGCGCGACGAGGTTCGCGTGGGTGTCGTAGTAGATCGTGAGCGTCTCGGTCGGGTAGGGCGTCGCGCGACGGAAGTTCGTGTAGACGACCTCGGAGCGCTCGCGCTCGCCGTGACCGGTGCCGATTCGCTCCTCGCGCTCGACGAGCCGGCCGCGGTTCGCTTCCTTGGCGACCGGGCTCTCGGCGGACGGCGCCGCGGGTACGCCGGATGCCGCGTCGGCCTGCGCCCGGGCTTCGGCTCCGGCCGGCGCGTCGCCGCGCCGCGACTGCGGCGCCATCGGCTGCGGCACGGGTCGCGGCCGCTGCCACTCGCGGAACGCGGCGACGCCGATCACGCCGGCGTGGTCCGGGCGGTCGGTGCGCGCGGCGTAGCTGTCCGGAAGGCGGGTGAAGTAGAACGCGGCGACCTCGGTCATGCTCTTGCGCCAGCCGTTGATCTCGAACGACTGCCCGGGCGCGAGCACGTAGCCGTTCTGGTCGGGGTTCGCGCTCTCGCCGGTGACGACGTTGATGCCGTCGACGGAGACCACCGTCATGACGCGCTGGCCGGTGCGGTTGGCGACGTAGACGGCATAGCGCTCGCCGGGCGTGCCGGGGACGTACAGGCGGCCCTGGTGCGAGTAGACGGGAATGCGCTGCCCGGTGGCGCGGTGGATCACCGCGAGGTCGACGAGCTGGCCGGCGGCAGCGGGCGCGGCGGCGGAGATCAGGGCGCTCGCGGCGAGCGCAGCGGCAAGGCGGTGCATCGGGGGCTCCTCTCGCGTGTAGGTGGCGACGCCGGGTGAAACGGCGGCGGCGTGCGAGCGGGGTTAGCGCGGCGTGATGGACGTCACGCCTACGGGGCGAGGTCGGCGGGGAGCTCGAAGTCGGGGTAGCGCTTGCGGAACTCGGCCAGCTCCTTCGCGGCGTCTTCGGCGCGGCCCTGCGCCTTGAGGCGGCGGATGTCCTCGAGCCACGCCTCGGGCGCGCGGGCCTTCTGCGCGGCGATGCCCGACGCCGCTTCGCGCTCCATCCGACCGGCGGGGCGATCGGCGAATGCACGCTCGCGCGCGAGCGGAGCGGGCTGCGCCGCCGGCGCGGGAGCCGGTGGCGGCGCGGCGGCCGGCGCAGCC
>JAGVSZ010000344.1 GCA_019137045.1 Betaproteobacteria bacterium | reverse complement strand
ACCTCGTGCTGGCTCTTGCCGCAGAACGAGCAGTAGAGGAGCTTCTCGCTCCCGCTCTTGTCGGACATCCCGGCCATTCAATGCCCTCTTAGCCCGCCGTCGCTTCGGTGCGCGAGGTCAGGATCCGATCCACGAGACCATACTGCCTGGCCTCCTCGGCAGATAGGAAATTGTCCCGATCGGTGTCCCGGGCGATCTGGTCGACCGTCTGGCCCGTGTGCTTTGCCATGATTTCGTTCAACTTGCCGCGCAGGTAGAGGATCTCCTTCGCGTGGATCTCGATGTCGGAGGCCTGGCCCTGGAACCCGCCCATCGGCTGGTGGATCATCATGCGCGAGTTCGGCAGGCAGAAGCGCTTGCCCTTGGAGCCCGCGCACAGCAGCAGCGCGCCCATGCTGGCCGCCTGGCCGACGCACAGGGTCGACACGTCGGGCTTGATGAACTGCATCGTGTCGTAGATCGCGAGCCCCGCCGACACCGAACCGCCCGGCGAGTTGATGTAGAACGAGATGTCCTTGTCCGGGTTCTCGGACTCGAGGAAGAGCAGCTGGGCGACGATCAGGTTGGCCGAAACCTCGTTGACCGGGCCGACCAGGAAGACGACCCGCTCCTTGAGCAGGCGGGAGTAGATGTCGTAGGCGCGTTCGCCCCGCCCGCTCTGCTCGATCACCATCGGGATGAGCCCCAGGCCCTGGGGTTCCATCCGCCCGCCCGTTCCCATGCCGGGGAATCCGTCGTTGCGCATCATGCCGTCTCACTCATGAGTTCGTCGAACGCGACCGCCTTGTCGACGGCCTTAGCGTTCCTGAGCACCCAGTCGACGACATTCTGTTCGACGGCCAGACCTTCGAATTCCGCGAGTCGCTCCGGCTGGGAATAGTACCACTTCACCACTTCGCCGGGCTGCTCGTAGCTCGCCGCCTGCTCCTCGACCAGCGCGCGCACCTGCTGCGGCTTGGCGCCGAGGTCGTGCTTCTTCACCAGCTCGCCGATGACCAGCCCGAGCGCCACGCGCCGCTGCGCCTGCGCCTCGAACACCTGCGGGTCGATCGGCATCGACTCCATCTTCAGGCCGCGCGCCTCGAGGTCGGCCCGGGCGCCCGCCACCACCCGCTGCAGCTCCATGTCGACGAGCGACTTCGGCAGCTCGGGCCGCGCCGCGTCGAGCAGCGCCTGCATGACGCGGTTCTTGAGGTCGCTGCCGAGGCGCTTCTTGACCTCGCGCTCGACGTTGGCTCTCACTTCGACGCGCATCTTCTCCAGGTCGCCGTCCGGCACCCCGAGCGAGCGCGCGAAGTCGCCGTCGAGCTCGGGCAGCCGCGCCGCCTCGACCTTCTTCAGGGCGACGGCGAAGCTCGCGGTCTTGCCGGCGACGTCCCGCCCCTTGTAGTCCGCCGGGAAGGCGACCGGGAAGGACTTCGACTCGCCGGCGCGCATCCCGGCCACGCCCGCCTCGAAATCGGGAAGCATGCGGCCCTCGCCGAGCACGAAGGCGACGTCGGAGGCGCTGCCGCCGTCGAACGCGACGCCGTCGATCGTCCCGGTGAAGTCGATGGTCGCGCGGTCGCCCTGCGCAGCCGGACGCTCGACCGCCTCGTAGCGGGTGCGCTGCTTGCGCAGCACCGCGATCGTCTTGTCGACCTCCGCGTCGGTGACCGCCAGGGTGGGGCGCTCGATGACCGCGTTCGACAGGTCGCCGAGCCGGACTTCGGGGTAGACCTCGAAGGTGGCGCTGAACTCCAGCTGGTCGTCCGCGCCCGCCTCCCTGCGCTCGATCCTGGGATAGCCCGCCACGCGCAGGTTCTGATCGCGGACCGCGGTGGTGAACGCCTTCTCCACCGCGTCGCCGATCACCTCCGAGCGCACCTGCGGCCCGTACTGCTGCGCCACGATGCGCAGCGGCACCTTGCCCGGGCGGAACCCCGCCATGCGCACGGTCCGCGCGAGCTGCTTGAGCCGCTGGTCGACCTGCTTGTCGATGTCGGCCACCGGGACCGCCATGGTCAGGCGGCGCTCCAGCGGATTGACGGTTTCCGGCGACTGGCTTTCGAGGTTGTTCTGCATTCGGTCGACTCAAGATTCTCCGCAAGATCGGTGGTGCGAAGGAAGGGACTCGAACCCCCATGCCTCACGGCGCTGGAACCTAAATCCAGTGCGTCTACCAATTCCGCCACCTTCGCGCCGCTCGCGGGATTCTACCGGAGGAGCCCCTATACTGTCAGCCAAACGACACCCGATCCCATTGATGAAGCGGGGAAATGTCGGTCGATCACTACGAGAACTTTCCGGTCGCCTCGATCCTGCTGCCGCGCCGCCTGCGCCCCGCGGTGGAGGCGATCTACGCCTTTGCACGCAGTGCCGATGACTTCGCCGACGAAGGGGATCTCGCGCCGGCCGAACGCCTCGCGCGCCTCGCGGGGTACCGGGCGTCGCTGCTGCGCCTCGCGCGCGGGGAGGCGGCCCCCGATCCGCTCTTCGCGCGACTCGCGCGTGCCGTGCGCGAGCACCGGCTGCCGCTGCAGGCCTTCCACGACCTGCTGGACGCTTTCAGCCAGGACGTCGTCAAGCAGCGCTACGAGAGCTTCGAAGAGGTGCTCGACTACTGCCGCCGTTCGGCGAACCCGGTGGGTCGCCTGATGCTGCACCTCTTCGGCGCCGCCACCGAGCGCAACCTGCGCTGGTCCGACGCGATCTGCACCGCGCTGCAGCTCACCAACTTCTGGCAGGACCTCGCCGTCGACCTGCGCAAGAACCGGGTCTACCTGCCGCGCGACGAGATGTCCCGCCACGGGGTGACCGAAGCCGACCTCTTTGATGGGCGGGCGGACGAACCCTTCCGCGCCCTGATGGCGTTCCAGGTGTCCCGCACCCGCGCGCTGCTGAGCTCCGGCGCCCCGCTTGCGCGCGCGGTCGCCGGCCGCAGCGGGTTGGAGCTGCGCGCCGTGGTCCAGGGCGGCCTGCGCATCCTCGAGCGGATCGACCGCGTGCGCGGCGACGTGTTCCGTCACCGCCCGGTGCTGCGCGGCCCCGACTGGGTGGTCGTGCTCTGGCGCGCGGCCGCGCGCTATCCCCGATGACGCCCGACGAGTACTGCCAGCGCAAGGCCGCGGCAAGCGGCTCGAGCTTCTACTACTCGTTCCTGTTCCTGCCGCCCGAGCGCCGCCGCGCGATCACCGCGCTGTACGCGTTCTGCCGCGAGGTGGACGACGTCGTCGACGAGTGCAGCGACGCGGGCCTCGCCGCCGCCAAGCTCGCCTGGTGGCGGCAGGAGGTCGCGACCCTGGACGCGGGCACCCCGCAGCACCCGGTGACGCAGGCGCTGGCGCCGCTCGCGCGCAGGTACGGGATCGCCGCTGCGCGGCTCGGCGAGATCATCGACGGCATGGAGATGGACCTGCGGCAGGTGCGTTACGCCGACCTCGCCGCGCTCGAGCGCTACTGCTATCACGTCGCCGGGGTCGTCGGGCTCCTCGCCGCCGGCATCTTCGGGTATGCGAATGCGCGGACGCTGGAGTACGCCACGGCGCTCGGCACCGCCTTCCAGCTCACCAACATCATCCGCGACGTCGGCGAGGACGCGCGCAAGAGCCGCATCTACCTGCCGCTCGACGAGCTCGCGCGCTTCGGCGTTCCGGAGGCCGACATCCTGCGCGCCCGCCACTCCGACGCGTTCACGAGGCTGATGACCTTCCAGGTCGAGCGGGCCGAGGCGCAGTACGCCAAGGCGCTCGCGCTCCTGCCCAGGGAAGATGCGCGCGCGCAGCGTCCGGGGCTCATCATGGCGGCCATCTACCGCGCGCTCCTCGCGGAGATCCGCCGCGACGGCTACCGGGTCCTCGATCGCCGGATCGCGCTCACGCCGATCCGCAAACTGTGGATCGCCTGGAAGACCTGGGTGACCGAATGAGCGGATGCAAGTAGCCGTCGTCGGCGCCGGGTGGGCCGGCATGGCGGCCGCGGTGACGCTCGCCGAGCGTGGCGCGCAGGTGGTCGTGTTCGAGGCGGCGCGGCAGCTCGGGGGGCGTGCGCGTCGGGTCACGATCGAGGGCGCGGCGCTCGACAACGGCCAGCACATCCTCGTCGGCGCCTACACCGAGACGCTCCGGCTCATGCGGGCGGTCGGCGCCGACCCCGACGAATGCCTGCTGCGGCTGCCGCTCGAGCTGCGGACGGCGACGGGGTTCCGGCTGAAGGCGGCGCCGCTGCCGGCGCCGCTGCACCTCGCCGTCAGCCTCCTCACTGCGCACGGTCTCGACTTGAGCGACCGGCTGCGCGCGGCGCGCTTCGTCGGCCGCTTGCGTCGCGACGGGTTCAAGCTTCCGAAGGACGCCAGCGTCGCCGCCCTGCTCGTTGAGCACGGCCAGACCGCGCCGCTGCGCGAGCTGCTGTGGGAGCCGCTCTGCGTCGCTGCGCTGAACACGCCACCCGACCATGCCTCCGCACAGGTCTTCGCGAACGTGCTGCGCGACACGTTCGGCGGGGAACGTCCTGCCAGCGACCTGCTCTTGCCGCGGACCGACCTCGGCGCCCTGTTCCCCGAACCGGCTGCCCGGTTCGTGACCGCGCGCGGCGGCGAGGTGCGGGTGGGCGCGGCAGTGCGCGCGCTCGATGCCGGCGCGGACGGCGTGGTCCTCGATGCGCATGCGCAGCCGTTCGATCGCGCGATCGTCGCGTGCGGGCCGCAACATGCCTCGGCGCTGCTCGCCGCGGATCCGCGTCTCGCCGGCGTGGCGCGCGCGATCGACGCGCTGGAGTACGAGCCGATCCATACCGTGTACCTGCAATACCCCGAAGCGGTCTCGCTCCCGTTCGTGATGCTCGGGTTCACCGGCGGGCTGCTGCAATGGGCGTTCGATCGCGGCGCCCTTTCGGGTCAGCGGGGCCTGATCGCGGGCGTACTCAGCGCTTCGGGCCGCCACGAGGCGCTCGCGCGCCCCGACCTCGCCGCCGCCGTTCACGGCGAGATTGCCGTGCACCTGCCGGCGTTGCCCGAGCCGCGGTGGAAGCGGGTGATCGCCGAGAAGCGGGCGACCTTCAGCTGTCGCCCTGGACTGGTGCGGCCGGCGAACCGCACGCCGGTCGACGCGATCGTTCTCGCGGGCGATTACACGGCGAGCGACTATCCGGCGACGCTGGAGGGGGCAGTACGCAGCGGGGTGGCAGCCGCGCGTCTCGTCCTCGGATGATCCCGACGAGGTCCACGCGTCAGTTCGGTCGCGAGATGAACTTTTCCCAGAACCGAACGGCGTCCGCGATCCAGCCTTCAGCGCTGGTCCCGGTTCCTGGTCCGAAGCCATGACCGAGACTTCCATACTTGCGGTACTCCACCTCTACCCCCGCGCTGCGCAGGGCCGCAATTCGCCTTTCCATCGAGACCGGCGGCGCGATTGCGTCCTGTTCGCCGACCACAACGAAGGTCGGAGGCTCGGCGGACGAGTGATCGGAATGGGCGGTGTAGGCCAGCACGACGGCTGACGGTTTGGGAAGCGTGTCGCCGCCGTGGGCGGCAACGCCGTGCGAGCCGATGGCGGCCGCCATCCGCGCGCCGGCCGAGCTGCCCCAAAGCGAGTAGTCGCGCGTGCCGACGCCGAGCGCCTTCGCGTTGCGGAAGATGTAGGAGAGGGCTGCAGCCAGATCCTCGCTGGAGACTGCGCCGCCCGAGCCTGCGCGATAACGCAGCACGAAAGCGTTATAGCCCCTCGCGCTGATCTCCGCGGCATAGGGAAACCCTTCGTGGACGGAGCCGACATACGAGAAACCGCCGCCGGGGGATATCACGGCGAACGGAGCATGGGGCTTTCCGCGGAAGAAGAACAGACCTGTATTTTCGCGTGCGGGTTGCTCCTGCTTCTGTCCTTCGCTGTAGAACGGGTAGAACACGGCGTGA
>JAGVSZ010000492.1 GCA_019137045.1 Betaproteobacteria bacterium | reverse complement strand
GGCTCGTAGTCGACCTCGACCTGCTCCGCGGCATCGCGCGCCTCGGCGCCCGTGCGCGCGACCACCGCGGCCACCGGCTCGCCCACCGCCGCGACGCGCTCGCGTGCGAGCGCGCCGACGCGCGGCAGTTTCATGTCCGGCAGGTGCCGGTCGACCGGCAGCGGGTCGATGTGGGCGACGTCGGCGCCGGTGTACACCGCGGCGACGCCCGGCGCGGCCAGCGCGGCATCGGCGCGCAGCGCGAGGATGCGCGCGTGGGCGTGCGGGCTGCGCGCGAAGGCGAGGTGGAGGCAGTGCGCCGGCGCGAGATCGTCGACGTAGCGGCCGCGGCCGGTGACGAGGCGCTCGTCCTCGACCCGCGCGAGCGGCCGCCCGACCCAGCGCGCGACCGGCGCGTCGTCCGCCCTCATCGGGCGACCGCGCTCTTTCCCGGATGGACGGTGCCGCAGCGCTTGCACTTGCGCAGGCCCGCGTCGGCGTAGAAGCGCTCGAAGAGCGGCGGCAGGTCGTGCACGATCGACTTCAGCTGCACCTCGACGCGGTACACGAGCGCGTGGCAGCCGGGGCAGAACCACTCGAACCCGTCCTTCACGCCCGCGGGGCGCTGCCGCTCGATGACCAGGCACAGGCTGTCCGCCTCCGGCCGCTGCGGGGAGTGGCGCACGTGCGGCGGCAGCAGGAAGATCGCGCCCTCGCGCAGCTCCACGCGCCCGGGCTTGCCGTCCACCATCGTGTCGAGATGCGCGTTGCCGCGGAACTGCCAGAAGAACTCCTCGTACGGGTCGTCGTGGAAGTCGGTGCGCTGGTTCGGCCCGCCGACGACGGTGACGATGAAGTCGGTGTCCTGCCAGACCTGCTGGTTGCCGACCGGCGGCTTGAGGAGATGGCGGTGCTCGTCGAGCCAGCGGTTGAAGTCGATGGGGATCAGCATGGCGAGGGTCCTTTGCGGGCTTCCATTGAACCGCGGCCGCGCCCATGATTCAAGCGAATTCATCTTCCGCGTTCCTGCGCGGCCCCGGCGCGCGCGGCGGGCGAGGCCGGGTTTCGAGTACAGTTGCGCACACCATGTACGCACCGAGCGATGCTCGCCCGTCGGGGGCGGGGTGCCGATGAGGATCGACGGGCAGGTCGCGCTGGTCACCGGCGCCGCGGGCGGGATCGGGCGCGAGCTCGTCGCGCGCCTGCTGGAGCGCGGCGCCGCACGGGTGTATGCAGCCGACGTCGCCGCGCGTGCGGACGTCTCGGGGCGGCCGCCGCGCGTGACGGCGCGCGCGCTCGACGTCACCGATCACGGCGCGGTCGAGCGCGCCGCCGCCGAGTGCCGGGACGTGACGCTGCTCGTGAACAACGCCGGGGTCAACCTGCGCGCGGCCTTCCTGCGCGCCCCCGGCCTCGAGGCGGCGCGGCGCGAGATGGAGGTCAACTACTTCGGCACGCTCGCGATGTGCCGGGCGTTCGCCCCGGTGCTCGGCGCGCACGGCGGCGGGGCGATCGTGAACGTGCTGTCGATCCTGGGGAAGGTGACGATCCCGGCGCTCGGCTCCTACTGCGCGTCGAAGGCGGCGCTGCTGCGCCTCACCGAGGGCGTGCGCGCCGAGCTCGCCGCGCAGCGCACGCACGTGCTCGCCGCGCTGCCGTGGGCGGTCGACACCCCGATGAGCGGCCCGTTCCCGGGCTCGAAGAGCTCCGCGGCGGAGGTGGCGACCGGCATCCTCGACGCCCTCGAGGCCGGGCGCGAGGAGGTGTGCTTCCACGAGATGGCCGAGGAGATCAACCGCGGGCTCGCCGCCGACCCGAAGGCGGTGGAGCGGCGCTTCGCGAGCTGGCTGCCGAAGTAGCCGCGCCGCCGGGCGTGCCCGACCGGTGCGCGCGCTCCATAACCAAGCACCGTTCGTTATTGACAAGCCGGGCGGCGCGCGCGATGCTGGCGGCCGCGACCGGCCAAGCGAGGAGGGACCGTGCTGCAAGCCGCCGTTCGACCGCAGGAGATCAATCCCGCCCGGCTCGCCGGGCTGTTCCGCAAGCAGTTCGAGCTGTGCAAGGTCGCGCCGGGCGAGACCATCGCCGCGGTGACCGACCTCGGCACCCGCCCCGACTACGTGCAGGCGGCGTTCGCCGCGGCCGAGGATCTCGGCGCGGACGCGTACGAGCTGCGGGTGAACGCGATGCCGGGCTGGACCAAGGTCGGCGTGCCGACGATCGGCAAGTGCAAGGGCACGCTCGAGGCGCTCTGCGCCGCCGACCTGATGCTGATCTTCCACGTGCCGCTCTTCACCGCGTGGCTGAAGACGGTGATGGCGAGCGGGACCCGGGTGCTGATGGTGCACGACGCGCCCGACGACCTCGAGCAGCTGATGGCGCCCGCCGGCCTGAAGGCGGCGGTCAAGCACGCCGAGGCGCTCTACGCCGGCGCGAAGCGCGTGCGGGTGACGCGCCCCGGCGGCACCGAGCTCGTGTACGAGCGCGGCGACTACCCGATCATGTCGCAGTGGGGCTATGCGGACGAGCCGGGGCACTTCGACCTGTGGGGCGCCGGCCTCATCCACACCTTCCCGAACGAGGGCAGCGCGCACGGGACCGTGGTCATGGCGCCGGGCGACATCGTGATCCTGCCCTACTGCCGCTACGTGGTCGACCCGGTGCAGCTCGAGATCCGCGAGGGGCACATCACGCGCATCGACGGCGGGCTGGACGCGAAGCTGATGCGCGACTGGCTGGAGGACGGCAGGCAGAACGAGCGCGACCGCGACCCGTTCGCGGTGTCGCACCTCGGCTGGGGCATGAACCCGCAGGCGCCGTGGTACTGGATGGCGCTGCACGGCGACGACCCGGAGCGCAACCGCGCCGCGGCGCGCGTCTTTCCGGGCAACTTCCTCTTCTCCACCGGGCCGAACACGCAGGGCGGCGGGAAGCGCTCGACGCGCGGGCACTACGACGTGCCGATGCGCGACTGCACCGTGGAGCTCGACGGCAGGACGATCATCGACCGCGGCCGCTTCACCGACCCGCGGCTGGTGGTGGCGCGCGAGCAGCGCTGAGGCGGCGCGGGTCCGGCCCGCGCCGGGGAGCCGCTCAGGCCAGGGCGCGCAGGCCCGCCGCGGCGACGTGCTCGTCCTGCGCCGATGCGACACCGCTCACGCCGATGCCGCCCACCAGCGCACCCTCGTGCTCGAGCGGGAGCCCGCCCTGAATCGGCGTCGCGCCGGGCAGCTTGAGCATGGCGTTGCGGCCGCCCGCGACGATGTCCTCCAGCGCCTTGGTCGGCCGCGCGAACAGCGCCGCGCTCCTCGCCTTCTCCTGCGCGGTGACCACGGCGCCGAGCTTGCAGCCGTCCAGCCGCTCCAGATAGAGCAGGTTGGCGCCGTCGTCGACGATCGCGATGGTCACCGGCCAGCCGTTCTTCTTCGCTTCGGCGTGCGCGGCGGCGGCGATGCGTTTTGCGTCATCCAGCGTCAGGGCGGGTTTGCTGATCATGGTGCGTCCTTCGAGGGAGTGAAGCGCGCCGGCACGGTTGCCGGCGGAGCGTTCCGGATCATAATGAATCGGCGGTCGCGCCACTTCGACGGGGGCGGGATCATGCAACCTCGCACGCTCGTGTGGAATTGCACGGCGCCGCGGCGCACGCGCGCTCCGCCCCGCCGGGGGACCCTCACTCCGGCGCCTCGTAGACCACCTTCCCGCCGACGATGGTGGTGCGCGCGGTGAGGTCCCTGAGCCGCGCGAGGTCCACGGTCAGCGGGTTGTCGTCGAGCACCACCAGGTCGGCGAGCTTGCCCGGCTCGAGCGAACCCTTCTCGCCCTCCTCGCAGCAGAGGTAGGCGCCGTGCCCGGTCGCGCAGCGCAGGGCCTCTTCGCGGCTCACCGCCTGCCCGGGCGCGACCGGGTCGCCGGCGCGGTCGCGGCGCGCGACCACCTGCCAGATCGGGTGGAAGAGCGACGGCGGGACGTTGTCGGTGCTCAGCGCGGCGGGGACGCCCTCGTCGAGGAGCCGGCGCAGCGGGACGATCGAGTCCGCGCGCTCGGGCCCGAGCTCGGCGCGGAGCTGGGCACCGCGGCGGTAGACGTGCGCGTTGGTGTGCAGCGTGAGCACGACCCCGAGCGCGCGCAGGCGCGCGATCTGCCCGGCGTCGAGCGCGCTCTGGTGGCCGAGCACCCAGCGGCTCGGAGCGATCGGGGCGACGCGGTCGGCCTCGGCGTACAGCTCGATGAGGTTGGCCCAGATGCCGCACACGCGGATGCCGTTGCGCGCCGCCTCCACGAGGAGGTCTTTCACCGCCGCGCGCGGCAGGCCGGCGTCGTAGCAGAACCCGGCCCACCCCGTTTGCGGTGCGCAGGCGGCGCGCAGCTGCGCCTCGGGCGACTCGTCGATCTCGGTGTACGCGCCGGCCACGCGCAGCCAGCGGTCGCCGAGCCCGCGCCCGCCGAGCCAGCGCGCCCACGAGCCGAGCATCGCGCGCACGTCCGCCGCGGAGGCGCCCTTCCAGCCGGGACTGAACGCGAGCTGGGCGCGCACCGTCTGGCGGCCGGCCGCGCGCAGCCGCTGGTAGGCCTCGATCACCTCCGGGGCGACGCCGTGCCCCTCGAACACGCTCGTCGTGCCGGTCGCGTTGTAGATGCGCATCGAGCGCTCGAGCGCGCGCAGGCGGGCCTCGCGGGTGAAGTTCGGCGCGGCGCGCAGCACGGTGAACTCGGCGATCGGCATGTGCGCGCGCTCGAAGATGCGCCCGGTCGGCGCGCCGCCCGCGTCGCGCTCGATCTCGACGAGCGGCGTCGGCGGCTGCGTGCCGCGTCCGATGCCGGCGCGGTCGAGCGCGCACGAGTTGGCGATCGCGACCAGCGGCAGCTCGCCGGTCCAGTAGCCCCACGGCGAGCGGATCAGGATCGGGCGGTCGGCCGCGGCGCGGTCGAGGTCGTGCCGGTCGGGCAGGCGGCCCTCGGCGTACAGCCCGCCGCTGCGGAAGTACGGCGGGTCGCCGAGCGGCATCGTGACCAGCCACTCGCCGACGGGCGCTGCCGCGGCGAGCGCGCGCAGCCGCGCGACCAGCGCCTCGATCGACGCGAGGCCGGCGAGCGAGGGCAGCTCGTGCTTCAGCCCCTCGCGGTCCATGTGCGCGTGACCGTCGATCAGGCCCGGGATCACCGTGCGGCCGCGCAGCTCGATCACGCGCGCGCCCGATCCCGCGGCGTGCGCGACCGTCTCGTCGTCGCCCACGGCGAGGACCCGCTCGCCGCGCAGCGCGATCGCGCGCGCGACCGTCGCGTCCCGGTCAAGCGTGAGCACCGTCCCGCCGCGCAGGACGAGCGTGCCGCCGCTCATCGCGCGCGGGCCGCGAGCCCGCCGAGGACGAGATCGACGAGGCCGGCGGTCATGCGGGCGAGCGCCTCCGGCGGCTTGCCGACGTACCACCCGCTCGCGCCGTTGCAGAGCGCGACCACGCCCACCGCGGCGGTGCGCGGGTCGAGGTCGTGGCGCAGCGTCCCGTCGCGGACGCCGCGGCGCACGATCGCCTCCCACGTGGCGAGATAGCGCTTCGCCACGGCGTTCAGCTCGGCCTTGCGCGCGCCGGGCAGGCTGCCGCGGTGAAAGGCGAACGCGATGACGTAGTCGAGCGTGGCCGCGTGCAGGTGCAGCGCGATGCCGCGCCGGACCGCCTCGCGCGCCGGCCCGCCGGCGCGCTGGATCGCGGCGAGCTGGGCGGTGAACTCCGCGCCGGCGGCGCGGCAGATCGCCTCCAGCGCGCGCTCCTTGGACGGCAGGTAGTGGTACAGGCTGGCCGGGCGCATGCCCACGCGCTGCGCGACTTCCTGCATCGTCGCCGCCTCGAAGCCCTTCTCGCGGAAGAGCGCGGCGGCGGCGTCGAGCACGTCGCGCTGCCGGCGCGCGTGCTTCGCGCGCTTGTACGCCGAGCC